>SKNJ01000100.1 GCA_007120575.1 Thioalkalivibrio sp. | reverse complement strand
GGTTGGAGATCGCCACGGCCGCGTTGCGGCCTCGCGATGACGGGGTGGGTGTGGGTGTTGTGTGGTAGGAGGCCAGCCCTCTGGCCGATGGGGCGCTGGGTGAGGTTGATCGCCCGGGGGGGCGGGCTCCTGCAGGGGGGGTGTTTGGGTTGGAGATTGTCGTGGGCGGGTTATTTGGCGATGCCGAGGAAGACGGCGAGGCTGCGTTCGACTTCCAGTAGTGGGCCGGGCTGGATGTGGCCGAATACACGGCCGATGCGGTCGCGGCGGACGGTGACGGCCTTGTCGACCATGACCTGCGAGGTGTGTTGCAGGTGGGTGGTGTCGTCGGGTTCGAGGCGGATGCGGAAGAGCGGGGTGTCGCGCAATTCGCTGGTGACGGGAAGGACGGTGACGGAGGGGTGTTCGTCGAAGTAGTCGGACTGGATGACTAGGGCGGGGCGTGGTTTTCCGTAATCGCCCGAGAGGGCGACGGTGACGAGAGCGCCTCGGGTTACTTCCATCCTTCGAGCTCGCTGGCGGCGTGTTCGGACCAGGCGGTGATGTCCTGTTCCTGCGGGTCTTGCGCGAGCAGGGTGGACTGGCGACGGGCCTCTTGCGCGAACGCGGGACGGCGGGTGTCGGGGACCCAGATCTGTACCGGGCGCAGGCCGGCGGCGCGCAGGGCCTGGCGGCGCTTCTGGACACGTTCGTTGGTGGGTGTGGCCATTGGAGGTTCTGCGCTGAAGGTCGTTACATGTAGCATTTTAGCAGAAGGTTGGGCGGTAGGGGGCTGGTTGGGGATCGACGCGGGCGTGTTGCGGCCTTGTGATGGCGGATGCGTGTGGGGGTGCTGTGTCGTGGGGCTTTGGTTGGAGATCGCCACGGCCGCGTTGCGGCCTCGCGATGACGGGGTGGGTGTTGTGTGAGGTTGATCGCGCGGGGGCCCGGGCGCCTACGGGGTGGGGCGCAGGCCGTGGCGGGCGAGCAGGGAGGCGGCGACGGCGTAGGCGGCGAGCAGCAGCACGACGTGTTCCATGGACCACTGCAGGTCGAGCAGGGCGCCGACCGCGACCGGGGCGGCGGCGGTGGCGAAGATCATCACGGACTGGGCGACGGCGCGGATAGCGCCGAGGTGGGTGGTGCCGTAGAGCTCGGCCCAGATCACGCCCATCAGGGTGTTGGCCACGCCCATGCCCAGGCCGGCGAGGGCGAGGTAGGCGGGTGCCAGCCAGGGGCCGTCGAGCAGGCTGAGGGCGAGCAGGGCGAGGATCAGTGGCGCGAGGTGCCAGGGCAGCAGGCGCCGTGAGCCGAAGCGATCCACCAGCGGGCCCGCGAGGAACAGCGACAGCAGGTGGGCGGCGGCGAACGCGACGAAGCTGGAGGCGAGCCAGGCGAGGGTCCAGTCCTTGGATTCGGCCAGCGGGACCTGGTGGAAGAACACGGCGGTGATGATGAACGGGGCGCCCATCAGCGCGGGCAGCAGCAGGTAGAAGCGCGGGTCGCGCAGGACCTGGCCGCGGGACCAGTGGTGGTCACCGTCGGCGGGTTCCTCGGTGGCGGCGGGTCGCGGGGTGCCGGACCCGAGCAGGGCCAGCACCAGGAAGGTGAGGGCGACCAGGGTCAGTGCGATCAGGCCCCAGGTCGAGCGCCAGCCGAGTGTGGCGGCGCCGGTGACCACCAGGATCGGCGCCACGGCCTCGGCGACCGGCAGGCCGGCGACCACCAAGCTGATGGCCTTGCCGCGATGGGTGTCGAAGGCGCGCGCGACGGCGGTTTGCGCGGTGTGGGTCATCAGCCCCTGGCCGAAGAAGCGCAGCAGGAAGAAACCCAGCACCAGCCCCAGTACGCCGGGGCTGAACGCCAGCACCGCGCTGCCCAGCGCGGCCCCGACCAGTACGAACACCACCATCGCCCGCAGCGGCAGGTGGTCGACCAGGCGCCCGGCGCTGATCAGCAATAACGCACTGGCCAGGGTGGCGGCGGAGTACGCCAGGCCCAGTTGGCCGTGCGAGAGCCCGAACAGTTCGCGCCATTCGCCGCCGAACAGCGACAGCACGAAGGTCTGCCCGACCGCGGAGAACGCGACCAGCAAAAAACCGGCGCCGAGAAAACGCGAGTGCTGGAGCAGTGGGTGCAAGGGCGGGGTCCTGCGGGTGCCGACGAGCCGCCCATGGTAACGGCTTTGCCGGGGGCGGCGGGCGCACAGATGGGTGCGGACGCGTTACCGGGAGGTGGCCGGTTTGGTGTTCGGAGTGTGCCGGGGAATGACTCTCTGTGCTCGCCTGGCGCGCCGTGCTTGGGTGTTACGGCCATGTTGCGGCCTCACGGTGACGTGAGGTGCGCGGCGGGGTCTATTCCATGGCGCGGCGGCGGGCCTCGCGCTGGTAGAACAGCAGTGCGACGTTGAACTGGCGTTCCAGCCACTGGCTGATGCCGATGACGTGCAGGCCGACGTTGGTGTGCCCGTCACGGGCGCTGCGCCGGCAGTTGGCGAGCCGGACGTCGCCGGACAGGCGTTCGCTGACGTCCGGGAGCATCAGGTTTTCGAAGCGCAGGGTGGTGCCGGGTTCGAGCTGGTCGGCTACATCGAGGGCCATTTCCACGCACATCCCCTGGGCCGAGAGGTCGACCATCTCGCCCTGGACCGGGGCGGGCAGGTGGTCGGTGTGCAGTTCGACCACCGGGCGCTGGCTGAGGGGGATATGCACGCGGAAGGTGTCGCGGCGCTGGAGGTATTGCAGGGTTTCCGGGTAGGGGCAGGCGTACAGCGCGCCGTCGGCTTCTTGCTCGACCTGCTGGATCCGGGTGGAGAAGCGCACGGCGACCCCGCGCAGGCTGGCGAATACCCGGATCTCGGTCTCGGGCTGTGCCTTCTGGTGGCCCTCGCTCGGCGTGAGTTCGTCGAGATAGAGCAGGCGCTGGTCGGGATCCAGGCGCACCAGGGCGGAGTTGTAGAGTGGGCCCTCCTGCTCCAGGCGCACGCTGACCAGGGTCAGCTTGTGATCCAGGTCCCGGAGGATACTGGCGATCCGTTCCGGCTTGTCGACGGTGTAGTCAGTGTCGTCCATTCCATTCGCTTTGCTGGGGTCGTCCGTGGAGCAGAATGGCCGGGATGGCCCCGGTCGTTGCCAGCGGGAACGGTACGGGCGAACGCCCGAAAATGCCAGCCCCGGGCGGGACCGGACGGAAAATCATGCCTGGGTGATGCGGCGACCCGAGCGGGTGTTGGTCTGGGTCTGGCCGTAGGGGTTGTAGGTGGTGGGCGGGGTGCCGTCTTCGCCACGCAGGATCTGCATGGAGAGTTGCACCCGGCGCTGGTCGCGCTCGATCAGGGTGGCGTTGCCGCGATTCAGGGTGTTGCAGCGCTCGACGCAGTGACGCAGCGCCTGCCAGCGATCGTCGAGATGGGCGCCACCTTCGATCCGCGCGAACAGGCGCGCGAGGCCCTCGGGGGTGAAGGCCTCGCCATGGTCCTCGACCCACTGCTGCTGCTGGCGGGTCTCGGTTTCGAGATCGTGGAGCAGGGTCTGCTTGCGCTGGACCGTCTCCTGCAGGTGCTCCGGCTGGTGCGCCTCCACGGCCCGCGTCTCGTCCAGCAGCGCCTCCTCCAGCTGGTGGGCCAGCCGGATCGAGGTCTCCAGCGATTGCTGCAGGGTGTCTTGCGGGTGTGCGTTCATACGTGGGGCCGTGTGCCGATCAGCGCAGCAGGGCTTCGAGTTCGATCATGCGGTCGGCGAGCTCCTGATTGTTGACGGGGTAACGCCCCTCGGAGATCGCTTCGCGCAGTTCGGCGACACGCGCCGCGTCGAACGGGGCCGTCTCGCTGTTGCCGACGGCGGCGTTCATGGCCTGGGCGGCGCCGGTGAGGGTGACGGCGTCGTCGCTCTTTGCCGTGGCGCCGCTGGCCTGGCCGCCGCCGGCATCGGCCCGGGCCGTGTCGTTGCGTCGCTGAACGCCCGAGCCCGACTGGTTGCCGTCGGGCTTCAGGTTGTTGGTGTTCAGGCCCTTGATATCCATGGTTGCCTTCCTGTCTGTGTAGCTTTACTGCAAGGGTTAACGGCCGCGGTGCCCTGAACTTTAGGGCCGGTGACGTTTCCTTGCCAGTGCCGACGTCACAATGATACGCGAACCTGGCCGGCGGGTTGCACAACACCTTCGACCACGCGGCCGGAGGAGGTGTTCCGGACCCGGATGCGTTCGCCGAGGGTCCCGCCTTCCAGGGCCTCGCCGTGCATGCGGATCGAGATCGAGCCGGTTCCCGCCAGGATGGTGACGCGCTGGCCGCGTGCGACCACCTCGCGTTCGGTGATGTGCTGGGTGCCGAGGATCTGGCCGGCCCGGATGTGTCGCCGGGTCTGCTGGCCGATCACTTCCCGCGGATCCTCGAAGTAGCTGCCGGCGTGCCGCGAGGTCTGGATGCGTTCCAGGCGCAGGTCGCTGCCGCTGAGGGTCTGCTGGCGGCCGAGGCTGCGACTGGCGACCACGACCTCGGCATAGCGTTCCACCGTGACCGGAACATACAGCGACCAGCTGACCGGGTCGGTACACTGCACCTTGACTGCGGTATTGCCGTCGCGGCGACCGCCGGGCGGGAATTCCGCCTCCAGCGGGACCGCGCAGCGCGCCAGGCGCAGGCGGTTGTCGAGTCGCCCAACGTCGATCTCGACCTCGTCCTCGGGGCCGACTGCCAGGGCCTGCTCGACGAAATGGCCGGCGGCCAGGCGGATGTTCTCGATCGGCTCGATCTCGTCCTGGGCCTGGGCGGCCGGGGCCAGCATTGCCAGGGTGAGCAGCGCGGTTCCGATTGTGCGGGCGAGTGGGTGCATGGTGTTCCTGTGGCGTTCCCCCGGGGAGCGCGGACCGGGTCCGATGGATGCGGTTGTTGCCGATAACCCAAGCAGATTCCGTGCCACAAAAAGGGCCGACCGGGATTCAAGCCTCGGGCTTGCGTGCCGTTAGCTCGTGGGAACAGCCGAAAACGGCCCGCGGGCGCCGCATGGCGCATGACAGCGCGCGGGTTGCGGGTGCACACTGGTCCGCACCGGGCCCGGGATGGCGCGCGAGGAGAACAGGCATATGAGTCAATTCATTGACGACGTCAATCAGCGGACCCAGATGGTGGGGCAGAACCGGATGGAACTGCTGCTGTTTCATCTGGGCGGTTCCCAGATGTTCGGGATCAACGTGTTCAAGGTGCGCGAGGTCATCCCGCTGCCGGTATTGCGACAGATTCCGGGGTCGGTGAGTGTGATCCGCGGGGTCGCGACACTACGCGATCGTACGGTACCGATCATCGATCTGGCACGCGCCATCGGGCTGCACCGGGGGGTCGAGAGCGCCGAGGATCCCAAGGTCGTGGTGACCGAGTTCAATCGCCGTGTGCAGGGCTTCATGGTATCGGCGGTGGACCGGATCGTGAACGTGAACTGGGAAGATGTGAAATCGCCCCCGCGCGGGACCGGCCGCGAATCGTTCCTGGTCGCGGTGACCGAGATCGATAACAAGCTGGTGGAGATCATCGATGTCGAGCGGGTGTTGTCGATCGTGAACCCGTTGCCCACCGATGTCTCCGAGGAGGTGCGCTCCGAGGCCGGGGATCTGGGCAGCCGCAAGATCGTGATCGTCGATGACTCGGTGGTGGCGCGCAAGCAGATCGAGAAGGCCATCGCGAGCCTGGGCTGGGAATACCTGGTGTTCAAGGACGGGCGCGAGGCACTGGATTTCCTGGAGGCCCAGGCCGAGGCCGGTACCGTGAACGATACGGTGGAGCTGGTGATCTCCGACATCGAGATGCCGCGCATGGATGGTTACACCCTGACCGCGCGGATCCGGGAGGACAGTCGCCTGAAGGACCTGCGCATCCTGCTGCATTCGTCACTGAGCGGGGAGTTCAATACCGACATGGTGCGGCGCGCCGGGGCTGACGCCTTCCTGTCGAAGTTCAATCCGGATGAACTCATCAGCGCGGTCCTGGAACAGACCCAGACCAGGCACGAATGATGGACGGGACAGCGCCGCGGAGGCGGAAGCCCCTTGCCGCTCGCGGGCGTTCTGGCGGCCCCCGCTTGCCGCTTGGCGCGGGGCCCGCGCGGGCTTCCCGTCGCGCGTGTACGCGTATACTGTGACGCCATGGATCTCGACGTGAACGAATTCGCTTTCGCGGCTGCAGTGGCTGGCGTCAAGGAATCGTCATCGGGCCGTGGCCGCGGGTTCAGTCAGGCTTCGGGGATGGCTTCGTGATTGATTCACGCGATTACGAGGAATTCTCGCGCTTCCTGTCCGACTGTTGTGGCCTGGTGCTGGGCGACAGCCGGCAATACCTGGTGTCCAGCCGTCTGTCGCGCCTGCTCGACGAGTTCGGTTTCCAGAGTGTCCCGGACTTGCTGCACGCGATGCGCAAGGCGCCCAACCCGCGCCTGCGCACACGGGTGATCGACGCGATGACCACCAACGAAACCTCCTGGTTTCGCGATGCTTTCCCGTTCGAGATCCTGCGCCACGTGCTGTTGCCGGAATTGGCAAAAAAGGGCGCGAGTATCAAGGTATGGTCGGCCGGCTGCTCCAGCGGGCAGGAGGCCTACAGCATCTCCATGGTGGTCTCGGAGTGGGAGGAATCCCGCCCCGCGCGCGTGGTACCCGTGTCGATCCTGGGGACCGACCTCTCCGAGGGGATCCTCGAGGAGGCGCGCCGTGGCGTGTACGACGGCCTCAGCATCGTGCGCGGGTTGAGCGAGGCCCGGCGGGCGCGGTACTTCGAGACTGTCGCGGATGGTCACCGGGTGATCCCGGAGGTGCAGCGCCGCTGCCGCTTCCAGAAGCTCAACCTGGTCGACAGCTATACGGCGCTGGGCAAGTTTGACCTGGTATTCTGCCGCAACGTGCTGATCTACTTCTCGGCCGAAACCAAGCGGCAGGTTTTTGACGGTATTGCCCGGCAGATGAACCCGGGGGGGTATCTGTTTCTTGGCGCCTCGGAGACAGCCGGTCCCTACAGCAAGGCCTTCGAGACCGTGCGCACCGAGTACGGCTCGATCCTGCGCCTGAAGTCCTGAGTCGTTCCGGAACCCGCCCTGCCCGGCGGGTTCCGGCGGATCGTCCGCCCCCCGCTCCAGCCCCCAAGCGTCCCTGATCCCCGCCGGCCACGCGCCGGACCCTCCCTTGTGGCATGTACCTTGCATCCTCCCGGTTGAGACGGGATGCCGGCGTTCGGTGTCCCCCGCTGCAACATCTGGTTCCGCGATGCGCGGACGGGACGGGAACGATGAGTCTTTCGCTGGACAAGGCCATGGGGATTTTGCCGGAGGCGGTGAACCTGCGTGCCCGGCGCATGGAGGTGCTGGCATCCAACATCGCGAATGCCGACACCCCGAACTACAAGGCGCGCGACATCGACTTCCGCAGTGTGCTGCAGGCCGCCTCCAACGGCGGTGACCAGTTACGCATGGCGCGTAGCCACGCGGGGCATATGGATCCGTCGGCCAATGGTCAGTTGGGTCAGTCGGAACTGCTTTATCGCACACCGTCGCAACCCTCGCTGGATGGCAACACCGTGGACCCGCAACTGGAACGCGCCGCGTTTGCGGAGAACGCGGTGCAGTACCAGAGCAGTCTGGAATTCCTGAATCGCCGAGTTTCCGGCATCCGCGACGCCCTGCGGGGCGAGCGCTAGTGCGACGCCCTGAGCCGCGCGCCGAACAACGGAGAGAAACGCCGTGAGCAATCTGTTCAACCTGTTCAATACCTCGGCCTCGGCCCTGACCGCGCAGTCGGTGCGGCTGAATACCGTGGCCTCGAACCTGGCCAATGCCAATACCGTGTCGGGCAGCGCGGAGGAGGCGTATCGCGCCAAGCAGGTGCTGTTCCAGACGGTGATGAACCAGGCCGATCCGAGCGGGGGCGCGAGCCCGGTACGGGTTGCCGGCATTACCGAATCGAATGCCCCGCCGCAGACCCACTACGAGCCGAACCACCCGCAGGCGAACGAGGACGGCTACGTGTTCCGCCCGGCGATCAGCGTGGTGGAGGAGATGGCGAACATGATGTCGGCATCGCGCAATTACGAGGCGAACGTGGAGGTGATGGAGACCTCGCGTCAGCTACTGCAACGCACCCTGCAGATCGGGCAGGGCTAGCCGGGACCGAATCGGGAGTTCGCATGACACAGATTTCGCCGGAATTGCTGGATCGCCTGGGCCTGTCGCGGCCGGAGTCGAAACAGAACCAGCCGACCGACCGCCTCGGGCAGTCGGACTTTCTGAAGCTGATGACCACTCAGCTGCAGAACCAGGACCCTATGGATCCGATGGACAACGGCGACTTTCTCGGCCAGATGGCGCAGTTCTCCACGGTGACGGGGATCGAGCAGCTGTCGAAGTCGTTCGAGACGCTGGCGCAATCGCTGGGGCAGAACCAGACCCTGCAGGCGGCAAGCCTGGTGGGCAAGGACGTGCTGGTGCCGGTGGAGTTTGGCGAGCGCACGGCGGAGGCGTCGATGTCCGGCGCGGTCGAACTGGATGCGGCGGCCGAGGAGGTACTGGTGGATGTGTACAGCCCGAATGGGGAGCGCATCCGCCGGATCAACATGGGCGCGTCCGGCAGCGGCATGCATGACTTCGTCTGGGACGGACGCCGCGATGACGGAAGCATGGCGCCGGCCGGCGTGTACGAGTTTCGTGCTACCGCGCGCAGTGGCTCCCGGACCGAGGCGCTGGACACGTTCCTGAACACGCGCGTGGAGAGTGTGTCGGTGGGCCGTGACGGGGGCGGATTGTCGCTTGCAGTACAGGGCCTTGGCGAGATCGATTTTTCGGATGTACGGCGCATCGGCTGATGCGGACCGCACGCTAAACGGAGGAAGCACAATATGCCTTTCAATATCGGATTGAGCGGACTGAACGCGGCCCAGGCCGACCTGCAGACGACCGGCAACAACGTCTCCAATTCGGGCACCACCGGGTTCAAGCGTTCGCGTGCCGAGTTTGGCGACGTGTTTGCCCAGAGCTTTGGCGGCATCAGCCAGACCGCGATCGGTTCCGGTACCAGTCTGCTGGCGGTCAGCCAGCAGTTCTCGCAGGGCCGGACCGAGTTCACCGAGAACGGCCTGGATCTGGCGATCAATGGCGAGGGCTTTTTTGTCCTCAGCGATGGTGGCAGCCGAGTTTTCACCCGCGCGGGCGAATTCCAGGTGGATCGCGAGGGATTCCTGGTGAACAGCCAGGGACAACAGCTGCAGGGCTATCCGCCGCAGACCCCGGGGTCCGCCGAGGCGGAGTTCAACACCGGCCAGCTTCAGGACCTGCGTCTGCAGACCGGGGATGCGCCGCCTCAGGCCACTACCGATGTCGAGGCGCTGGTGAATCTGCGTTCGGATGCGGAAGAACCGCCGGTGGCACCGTTCGATCTGGAAGATCCGGAGACCTACAACTTTTCTACCTCGCTGACGGTGTATGACTCGTTGGGTACCGCGCGCGACGCGAGCATGTATTTCGTGAAGGGCCCGAACGATCTCGAGTGGACCGTGCATGTGGGGGTGGAAGGCGAGGAATACGCGGCTTTCGATCTGGAGTTTGACGGTTCCGGTCAGCTGGTGGATGTGGCCCCGGATCCGGCCGAGGTGACTGTGCCGACCGCCGATCTGGGCAATGGCGCCGAGGACCTGGTGTTCGAGCTCGATTTCGGCGGGACCACGCAGTATGGCGGCGATTATGCGGTCAACGACCTGAACCAGAACGGCTTTGCCTCCGGGCGCCTGACCGGGATCGACATCGATCAGTCCGGGGCGGTGTTTGCGCGTTTCACCAATGGCCAGTCGACGGTGTTGGGGCAGGTGGCGATGGCCAACTTCACCAATCCGCAGGGCCTCGAACAACTGGGCAACAACAACTGGGCGGAGACGTTCTCGGCGGGCGAACCGGTGTTTGCCGCGCCCGGTACCGGGAATCTGGGGACGATCCAGTCCGGGGCGCTGGAGGCCTCGAACGTGGATATCGCCCAGGAACTGGTGAATCTGATCACCGCGCAGCGCAACTTCCAGGCGAACGCGCAGACGATCTCCGCGGCCGACCAGGTCACCCAGACCATCATCAACATCCGCTAGCGCCGCGGACTGACGGATACGAGAGGGCCAGACCATGGATCGATTTCTGTACATCGCGATGTCGGGTGCGAAGGAGACCATGCACGCGCAGGCCGTCAACAATCACAACCTGGCGAATGCCAATACCGACGGCTTTCGTCAGGCCCTGGCGAATGCGCACAACGCCCCGGTACGCGGCCCCGTACATGCCTCGCGGGATTACGCACAGGTCGGCACCGATGGCGTGGATTTCGGCCACGGCAAGATGCGCAGCACCGGGCGGGAACTGGATATCGCCATTGATGGCGACGGGTTCATCGCGGTGCAGGGACCGAACGGCGAGGAGGGCTACACCCGCGCCGGCGCGTTGCATGTGGATGCGTTCGGCCTGCTGCGCAATGCCCACGGGCATCAGGTGATGGGTGACGGGGGGGCGATCGCGATCCCGCCGGCGGAGAAGATCGAGATCGGTACCGACGGGACCATCAGCGTGCGTCCGCAGGGCGTGGGGCCGGAGGCCCTGGCGGCGATCGAACGTATCCGCCTGGTGAACCCGGATGTGAACGAACTGGAACGCGGGGATGACGGACTGTTCCGCCTGGCCGGCGGCGGCGAGGCCGATGCGGACGCGGAGGTGCGCGTGGTCAGCGGCATGCTGGAGGGCAGCAATGTGAACACCGTCGAGGCCCTGACACGGATGATCGAGCTGTCCCGGCATTTCGAGATGCAGGTGAAGATGATGGACAGCGCCAACACCCTGGAACAGAACAGCAACCGCTTGCTGGGCATCAGTTGATGCCGGTGCGGGCGGCCATCGAGAGACACGACAGGAGAACACCATGAACCAGGCACTGTGGATCGCCAAGACCGGCCTCGACGCGCAGCACACGCGCATGTCGACGGTCTCGAACAACCTGGCCAATGTGAACACCACGGGCTTCAAGAAGGACCGCGCGGTGTTCGAGGATCTGATCTATCAGACCGTTCGCCAGCCGGGCGCGCAGGCCACCCAGGACCAGCAGCTCCCGTCGGGCCTGCAGGTCGGTACCGGGGTGCGCACGGTGTCCACCGAGAAGATGTTCACCCAGGGCAACCTGCAGCAGACCGACAACTCGCTGGATGTGGCGATCGAGGGCCGCGGATTCTTCCAGATCCTGTTGCCGAGCGGCGACCTCGGGTACACCCGCGATGGCAGCTTCCAGATGAACGCGGATGGCGAGGTGGTGATGTCCAACGGCTACCCGCTGCAGCCGGGCCTGTTCGTGCCGGAGGATACCCAGACCCTGGCGATCGGCAAGGACGGCACGGTGACCGCGCAGATCCCGGGGCAGCCGGATCCGGTGGAACTGGGCAACATCCAGCTGGCGGATTTCGTGAACCCGGCCGGGTTGCAGGCGATCGGCGAGAACCTGTTCCAGGAGACCGCCGCCTCGGGGGTCGCTCAGCAGGCGCAACCGGGCCTGAACGGCACCGGCACCCTGGTGCAGGGCTCGCTGGAGACCTCGAACGTGAACATCGCCGAGGAGCTGGTGAACATGATCGAGACCCAGCGCGCCTACGAGGTCAATTCCAAGGCCATCTCGGCGGCCGATCAGTCGCTGCAGTTCGTCAACCAGACCATTGGGTAACGTGATGACTTCGCTACGCTTCCCGCTGCATGTGACGGCCGCCCTCGCGGGCGCGATGCTGCTGTCGGCCTGTGCCGCGGTACAGCCCACCAAGCCCGGCGACAATGCCGAGTTCCAGCCCAGCATGCCGCCGCAACCGGTGCCGCAGGCGCAGAACAATGGCGGCATCTATCAGGTGGCGCATGCGCAGGGCCTGTTCGAGGACTACAAGGCGCGCCGGGTCGGGGACATCCTGACGGTGATCCTGGCCGAGAACACCAATGCGCAGAAGTCGGCGTCGACCTCGACCAACAAGGATTCAACCCTGGAGCTGGGCAACCTGGAGGCATTCGGCGGTCCGGCGCGGCGCGGGGGGCGGCCGCTGTTCAGCGCCAGCAACAACAGCTCGCGCGATTTTGACGGCGGCGGCGATTCTTCGCAGAGCAACCGGCTGGATGGCGAGATCACTGTCACGGTGGCCGAGGTGCTGCCCAACGGCAACCTGGTGGTGCAGGGGGAGAAGTGGCTGGGCATCAATCAGGGCGAGGAGTTCGTGCGCTTTCGCGGGATTGTGCGTCCGGTGGATGTCACCACCAACAACACGGTGCTCTCGACCCAGGTCGCGAACACGCGAGTCTATTACGGCGGCACCGGGGTCCTCGCGGACAGCAATACCCCGGGCTGGATCACGCGCTTCTTCAACAGCGGCTGGTGGCCGTTCTGACGCATGACGGACCACATCGGAACCCCTGTCACGCGGAAGTCTTCGGAGACACACGGCATGAACACGAATTTGCGGATCGCACTCACTCTGCCGGCCCCCCGGCTGCTGCTGTCCCTGCTGGTGGCGCTGGGGCTGATGCTGGCGGGCCTCCAGGGTGTCGCGGCACAGACTGCGATCCAGCAGCAGGCCGCGCTGCAGGAGCGCGCCTACACCGAGAGGGTGAAGGACGTGGCGAGCGTCTCCGGGGTGCGCGAGAACCAGCTGGTCGGGTACGGACTGGTGGTCGGTCTGGACGGGACGGGGGACCAGACGACCCAGACGCCGTTCACCATTCAGAGCCTGAACAACATGCTCGGCCAGCTCGGGCTGACACCGGATGCCGCGAACCCGCAATTGCGCAATGTCGCGGCGGTGATGGTGACCGCCGATCTGCCGCCGTTCGCGAAGCCCGGCCAGCGTATCGATATCACCGTGTCGTCGATGGGTAATGCCACCAGCCTGCGTGGCGGGACCCTGCTGATGACGCCGCTGAAGGGCGCCGATGGCCAGACCTACAGCATTGCCCAGGGCAACCTGGTGGTCGGCGGGTTTGGGGCCGAGGGCCGCGACGGGTCGCGGATTACCGTGAACGTGCCGAGCGTCGGGCGTATCCCCAACGGGGCCACGGTGGAGCGCGAGGTGCCGACTGCGTTCGCCCAGGGCGAGCATGTGGTGCTGAATCTGCACCGGCCGGATTTCACGACCGCGAATCGCCTGGCACAGACAGTGAATGACACCTTCGGTGCGGGCGTGGCGCGCGCCCTCGACGGTTCCTCGGTACAGGTGCGGGCCCCGGCCAGCGCGAACCATCGGGTGAGCTTTGTGGCGGAACTGGAGAACCTCCCGATCGAGCGCGGCACGCCGCCCGCGCGGGTGATCGTCAATTCGCGGACTGGCACCGTGGTGATCGGGTCCAGTGTGCAGGTCACCCCGGCCGCGGTGTCGCATGGCAGCCTGACGGTCACCATTACCGAGGCCCCGCAGGTGGTGCAGCCGCCGCCGTTTGCGCCCGGCGAGGCGATGGTCCAGCCGGATACCGATATCGCCATCGAGGAAGGGGACAACACCATGTTCCTGTTCGACCCGGGCACCTCGCTTAACGAGATCGTGCGCGCGGTGAACAACGTCGGGGCGGCCCCCGGCGACCTGGTCGCGATCCTCGAGGCCCTGCGCGAGGCCGGGGCTTTGCGCGCGGAACTGGTGGTGATCTGATGGTGAACCACGGCGTCGACCTGCAGATGCAGGCCCGCTCGGCGCTGGCCTCCGATCCCGCGGGGCTGCGCGATCTGGGCCGGGCGGCCCAGGGCGGCGATGCCGGGGGGCTGGACGCGGTCGCGCGCGAATTCGAGGCGATGCTGATCGGACAGATGCTCAAGCAGATGCGGGATGCCTCGCTGGGCGATGGCCTGTTCGACAACGAGCAGTCGAAGATGTACCTGGAGATGCAGGACCAGGAGGTCGCCCGGGCGATGAGCCAGGGCGATGGCCTGGGGCTGCGCGAGGTGCTGGTGCGCCAGCTCTCGCAGCAGCAGGCGAGTGCCGCCGAGTTGCACGACCCGGAGCGCCAGGCTGCCCTGGAATTGCCGCATCGACGCGGTGACCTGCGGGCCCTGGAGCCCCGCGAGTCGAGCCCGGTGAATACGCCCGGCGCGGGGGCCCCGGAGGCCGCGTCGGGGGATACCGCGGCGCCGCGTGCCGCTGCCGTGGACTGGCCGCCGCGCGATGCCGCGGAGTTCGTGCACACCCTGGAACCGCTGGCCCGCGCGGCCGCGGACCGGCTGGGGGTGGACCCGGGTATCCTGCTGGCGCAAAGCGCGCTGGAGACCGGTTGGGGTCAGCATGTGCCGTCGCGCGCCGATGGCGAACCGAGCTTCAACCTGTTCGGTATCAAGGCGGACGGCCGCTGGGACGGCGACCGCGTGTCGGTAGGGACGCTGGAATATCGCGATGGCGTCGCCCAGCGCGAGCAGGCCCGGTTTCGTGCCTATGCCGACCCGGCGCAGTCGTTCGCCGACTATGTGGATTTCATCCGCGACAACCCGCGCTACCACCGCGCGCTGCAGGCGGGCGACGATGCGACCTACATCCGCGAATTGCAGGATGCCGGATACGCGACCGACCCGGCCTATGCGGACAAGGTCTTGCGGGTGCGGGAGCAGATCGCGGGATATCGCGATGCGTCGGGCACTCAAGTTGCGGCGCAGCCTGCCGTTACCCGAAACGAGGGGTAAAGTATGAACCAGCCATGGACCAGCCAGAATTCGGAGCCGATGTTGCCGCGAGGGACACGGGAATGAGCACGTCCGGGATCGGGACCTCCGCGCTGCTGGCGTTCCAGCGCGCGATCGGGACCACCAGCAACAATATCGCGAATTCGGCGACCGAAGGCTACAGCCGCCAGCGCACCGAAATGGCCAACCGCCCCCCGCAGTTCATGGGCGGCAGTTACATGGGCCAGGGCGTGGATGTCAGCACGATCCGCCGGATCTCCGACGATTTCGTGAACACGCAGCTGCGCAACGCGATCTCGACGCAATCCAACGCGGAGGCGCGCGCCGCGCTGGCCGGGCGGATCGATGACCTGCTGGGCAGCTCCAGTTCGGGTCTGACCCCGGTGCTGCAGGATTTCTTCGATGCCGCGCAGGATGTTGCGAACGATCCGACTTCCAGCGCCGCGCGTACGGTGTTCCTGACCGAGGCGGAGTCGCTGGCCGAGCGTTTCGGTGCGATCGATCGCCGTCTGCAGGAGCAGCGCGAGATCATCAATGGCCAGATCCGCACTGGCGTTAACGAGGTCAATTCGCTGACCGATGCCATCGCCGGTCTCAATCGCGAGATTGTTTCCAAGTCCACCCAGGGTACACCCAACGACCTGCTGGATCAGCGCGACCGGCTGCTGAACCAGCTGGCCGAGAAGATCGACGTGCGCGTGACCGAGCAGGACGACGGCGCGGTGAACGTGTTTGTGGGTAATGGCCAGGCGGTGGTGCTGGGCGGCAACAACCGCGAGTTGGTAGCGGATGCGCTGTCGGGTGACCCCCTTTCGCCGGATATCGGGCTGGCCACGGCGGGTGATCCCGTGAATATCACCCGTTTCGTGCAGGGCGGCGAACTGGGGGCGCTGCTGGAGACGCGTTCGGGGGTGATCGACCGCGCGCAGAACACCCTGGGGCAACTGGCGCTGAACGTGGGCGCGGAATACAACGCGCAGAACCGTCTGGGGCTGGACCTTAACGACCAGCTGGGTGGCGACATCTTCGGGCTCGGCGATCCGACCGTGCGCGCCGCGCGCAACAATACGACCGCGGACATGCCCGAGGTCGCCTTCGTGGATAGCCGCGCGGTCACGACGTCTGACTATCGTCTGAGCTATGACGGGGCGGACTATGAACTGCGGCGGCTCTCGGACGGCGAGCTGGTGGCGAGTGGTAACGGGGTTCTCGAGGCCGACGGGATCAGCGTGGATACCGGCACCATTGCCGGGGCGGCGGATGGCGATAACTGGCTGATCCAGCCGACCCGCAACGGTGCCCGCGATTTGTCGGTGGTAATGACCCGGCCCGAGGGCATCGCGGCAGCGGCCGCGGTGCGCGCGGACCTGGGTGAGGACAACACCGGGGATGCCGCGATCGCCTCGGTGCAGGCGGTGGATGCCACGGACCCGGACCTGCTGACGGACGCGGTGGTGACCTACAACGGGACGACCCAGGAGTTCGAGGTCAACGGCGATACCTTTGCGCTGGATCCGGACGGGGTGACCACGGTCACGGCAAATGGCTGGGAGATGGAGATCCGCGGGGTACCGGACGATGGCGATACCTTCGAGGTCTCGTCCAACGAGGGTTATCCCGGCGACAATCGCAATATGCTGGCGATGGCGGACCTGCAGGAACAGCGCATGGTCGAGGGCCAGCGAAATTTTGGCGATGCCTACAACAGCCTGCTGGCGGATGTCGGAACGCGCACGCGTCAGGCCCAGGTGGCAAATGACTCGGCCCAGGCTCAACTGGAGCAGGCCCGCGCCCAGCGCGAGGCGATCTCCGGGGTGAATCTGGACGAGGAGGCCGCCGACCTGATCCGTTATCAGCAGGCCTACCAGGCCGCGGCCCAGGTGATCTCGGTGAGCAACTCGCTGTTCGATTCGCTGCTCGGCGCGGTGCGCCGCTAAGGCCCATTCGGAGTAACGAACCATGCGTATCTCGACCACCCAGATCTTCCAGACCGGAATCGACCAGATCCAGCGCGGGCAGGCCGAGTTGAACCGAACCTCGATGCAGCTGGGCCGGGGCGAGCGCATCCTGTCGCCGTCCGACGACCCGAGCGGGGCCACCCAGGTCAACCAGTTCGAACGCATCATCCAGGCGACCGAGCAGTATCAGCGCAATATCGACAATACTCGGCCGCGCCTGCAGCAGGAGGAGTCGTCGTTGCAGGGCGCGACCGATCTCCTGCAGCGGGCCCGCGAGCTGGTGGTGACCGGCAACAATGACAGCCAGACCAACGAGACGCGCGCGTTTCTGGCCGGCGAGCTGCGTCAGCTCCGCGATGGCTTGTACGACATCGCCAATACCCGGGACCCGAGCGGCGAGTACCTGTTTGCCGGAACGCGTTCGCTGGAGCAGCCGTTCCAGCAGGATGGTAACGGGGTGGTGCGCTACGAGGGAGCACAGGGGACCGGCAGTGTGCGCGAGGTCGAGATCTCCGCGACGCGGCGGCTCCCGGTGGGTGACACGGGGGCCCGGGTATTCATGGATATCCCCGAGAACGATGGACGGGTGGGCGCCGAACTCACCAACCGCGAGCCGGGCAGCACCCTGGTGGTCGAACGCACCGGCGTCGTGGATTCCGCGGCGCTCGATACCCAGGACTACACCATCACGTTCCAGCCCGGGGCCGACGGGCTGGACTATGTAATCGAGGACGAGGGGGGTGCCGTGATCCAGACGGCGCCCTACGTGCCGGGCGAATCGATCCAGTTCGCCGGCCGCAGCATCACCCTGAGCGGCACGCCGGAGGTGGGCGACGAGGTGCTGTCGCGCAGCGCCGAGCATCGTGACGTGTTCGAGACACTGGACGCGATTATCGAGGCCCTCGAGCTGGGCGGAGCAACCCCGGACAATCGCGCCAACCTGGCCACCGCCACCAACACGGCGCTGGCGGACCTGGATGCCGCCCTGGGTAATTTCAGTGATGTCCGTTCGGAGGTCGGGGCCCGGCTGCGTACCTTTGATCAGCAGGAAGAGATGAACGAGGACCGCCTGGTGGACCTGAACAGCGCGGTGTCCGAGATCCGCGACCTGG
>SKNJ01000175.1 GCA_007120575.1 Thioalkalivibrio sp. | reverse complement strand
TTCAGGGGGTTGGCTGCCACGGCGGTGTGGCGAAGTAGTCGGCGAGGAAGTCGATAAAAACGCGCACTCGTGCCGAGAGGTGCCGGGTCTGTGGATACAGTGCGAACAGGCCGACGCCGGACCAGTCGCAGTCCCCCAGTACGGTCTCCAGGCGCCCGGTGGTCAGGGCATCGTGCACCAGGAAGCGGGGCTGCAGCGTCAGACCGTGGCCAGCGCAGGCCATTTCGCGCAGGAAGTCGCCGTTGTTCGCGCGCATGCGCGGCTGCAGGCGCAGCCGGTGGTCGTGGCCTTGCGGATCGATGCAGCGCCACTGATCCGGATCCGCGGTTTCGCTGTAGACCAGACAGTCGTGCTCCGGGACGACCTCCGGGGCTGCCGGCATGCCGCGTCGTGCGAGGTAACCGGGGCTGGCACACACCACAAGCGGGATGGTAGCCAGCAGGCGGGCCATCAGGGTCGAGTCTGGCAGTGGCAGCGGGACAATGCGCAGGCCCAGGTCGAACCCCTCCGCCAGCAGATCGACCTGCCGGTCGTTCAGGTCCAGATCAAAGCGCACGTCCGGATGTCGCTGCTGGAAGGCTGCTACCGCCGGCTGCAGGTAGCCAACACCGAAGGACAGGGGCGCCGCGACCCGCAACATGCCCACCAGCCGCCCGTGTACATCGGAGACTTCCGCCTCGGCCTCGTCCACGTCAGCCAGGATGCGCTGACAGCGGCGGTAGTAGTCCTGTCCGCTGGCGGTAACGCTGATGCGTCGTGTGGTCCGGCGTAGCAGTTGTACGCCCAGTCGTGTTTCCAGGCCCCGCAGCCGGCGGCTGACGGCGGATTTGGCGATATCCATCCGGCGTGCCGCCGCCGTCAGGCTGCCGGCCTCGACCACGCGCACGAACGTTTCCATCTGGTCCAGGCGATCACTCATTGTTGCAATATATAGAACAGTCTTTTTACTGGGAAGCTGTTTATTACAATATCTGCAACCATCATCCTGCACATGGATCCATAATCACTGGGGAGAGAGACGCGATGTACTGGCGTAACCGCAGGGACGCCTACGGCCTGGTGGCCATTCTGTTCCACTGGCTGGTGGCCGTCGCGGTCGTGTTCCTGTTTGGCCTCGGGTTGTGGATGGTCGATCTGTCGTACTACGACGCGAACTACCGCAGCAGCATCGATCTGCATCGCAGTGTCGGTGTGTTGCTGTTCGGGGCGCTGGCACTGCGGCTGCTGTGGCGGTTTTTCAACCCCGCTCCGCGGCCGCATGGCCGTCGCTGGGAGCAGCGTGTGGCTGCGCTGGTCCACTGGGCACTTTATTTGCTGTTGTTCGCCACCATGGTGGCCGGATATTTGATCACCACCGCCGACGGTCGGTCCGTTGACGTCTTTGGCCTGTTTCAGGTGCCGGCCACGCTGACCGGGCGTAACCAGGAAGACTGGGCCGGCGATCTCCACGAGATCCTCGCCTGGACCGTGATGGTGCTGGTGTCCCTGCATGCGCTTGCGGCCCTGAAGCACGCGCTGGTCGACCGCGACGGCACTCTGCGCCGCATCCTGTGGCCGCGTTAAGTGCTCACGTTCGCGCCGGAGCCAGTCTTGCAGGCCAACACCGGTACCCCGCGCAATCCATCAATGATTCAACCGAAGCAACCCTGATCCATCCCAAGGAGAAGCACCATGAAGAGTACCCTGCGCAACACTTTGTTCGCCGCTGTCGTTGGTGGCCTCGCATTCTTGCCGGCCACTGCCCCGGCAGCCGAGGAATACGTGATCGACACCGAGGGCGCGCACGCCTTCGTCCAGTTCCGCATCCAGCACCTCGGCTTCAGCTGGCTCTATGGCCGCTTCAATGACTTCGAAGGTCGTTTCAGCTACGACGAGGACAACCCGTCCAACTCCGACGTGGAACTGACCATCAATATGGCGTCGATCGACTCCAACCACGCAGAACGCGACCGCCACCTGCGCGGCGACGACTTCTTCCATGTCAGCGAATATCCGCAGGCACGTTTCGTCAGCACCGGCTTCGAGGAACATGACGACGGCACCGCCACGCTGACTGGCGAACTGACCATGAAGGACGTGACCCGCGAAGTGGTCATCGATGTCGAGCAGATTGGCGCGGGCGAGGATCCCTGGGGCGGCTACCGGCGTGGTTTCCAGGGTGAGACCACCATCACCTTGAAGGACTTCAACATCGACTACGAACTGGGCCCGGACGCCCGCGAGGCGCAGCTCGAGCTGGCGGTCGAAGGTATTCGTCAGTAAGTCCGCTGGCGTTCCCGGTGGCGCAGGGATGGGCCATCGGCATCAAGGCCCGAGCAGGAATCGGCCGCTTGGCCTGTCATCCCCACTGCGTCTATCTGTCTTTACGCCTTGAGACCGGCGCGCTTGTGGCCGGGCCGTCAGGGCGCCACCGAGCCTGCCGCGCAGCCCCGGTGGCCGGGTATGTTCAGTCGCTTGTCAGTGTTTCATGCCGTCCAGCATCATCGGTTCGATAATCTCGGTGAACGCGTTGTGCCATGCCCGTTCACAGTCCTCCGTCCAGCTTCCGTTTGCAGCGTCGCAGTATTCGGCGATCACCTCGATCATGGTCTGGGAGAAGCGCTGGAGGTCGTCCGGACCGAGCCCGAACTCGGAGTGTGCCTGGCCCACGCGTGTCAGGTGCGGCCGAATCGCCGAGGGGCTGTCGGCCTTCGACGACACCAGTGCGAGGGTGCGCACCATGCGGTCGATCTGTTGCGTCATGTTCTCCGAACTGAACAGCTTCGCATAATCGGGATGACGCTCGAACAGCCGTGAATAAAACGTCTCGGCGATGGCGTGGTGGTATTTGGCCACGTTGTCCCAGGTCTGTTCGATCAGTTGGGTATTTGTCATCGGGTTCTCTCCCATCCGGTGCCTGTCTGTGTCCCCCGGCCAGGGTTGTGTCGAACCGGGCCGGAACGAATTTCCCGGACTGCACCCCGTTCCGGGAGACCGGAGGATTCGTCGGAACGCACTGCAGCCAACCCTGAGGCTAGTCGTTAAATAACCCAATTGCCATGAGGCTTTTGTCCGTTGAGCGTTTGTGGCGAGCCACTCCGGTTTTCGCGTGCACGGAGCCAACAAGGAGCCGATCTTGCCATTGGCGCCATTCCGTTCGGGCAGGGTTGCATCGATCAGGTTTACGGGGAGCTGCGAAGTTGGGCGATCTCCACCCCGGGACGAAGCACAGTGCGGGTACGGTGGGAGTCGGCGCCGCGGGGATACCCACCCGGTACGTAAAGGGGCGTAGCTTGCGGCACGGGACTTGCGCCAGGAACGGTTCGAGGGATGCCCGATGGCGGAGGCGCGGGGCGCTGAACGCTAGACAACATGCGTACGTTTGGCCAGGTCGGTGGCGCGGGAGTCGAGGTGCTGTTTCGCGCGTCCTTCGCGTACCATGCGATCGTGCATTGCCGGCCTCGCAGGGACGGGAATCCCTGCTGGCTGGGCAGGATCCCGGAGCCGAGTGATGCAGAGCGGTATCCTGCACCGGGATGATTCCGTGCCGTGGGTGTCCCTGGGGACCGGTCCCGGGGAGTGGCGGCTTCCTTCGACGTGACGAGATCAATGCAATGAGCAGCGGTCGAGATCTGCTGGATGGACTGGCACAACTAACGGGCATACGCGATGCCCGGCGCCTGGAATACAGTCTGCTCAAGACGCTGGACGATATCTACGAGTCGGTCCACATCTGGGCGATTCCGCTTGATGCCGAGGGTCAGCCCCGGAGCCTGCATTCCTTTGATCGCAAGCACGATGCCGTGATGACGGTGCCGTTCGACCCCGAGGTTCCGCCCGTGCCTGCCGGACTACTGGAACAGGCGTTGGCGGTCGGTCAGCCGGTTGCGGATGTCGACGCATCCGGGCGGCAGGTGTCGGTCTTTCCGATGTCCGGGCTCAACGAATTCAGTATCTGCCTGGCGTTTGCATTCGATGGCGATGCCGTCAACGAATCGCTGGATTCGCGTCTGGTCAAGAGCTTCCTTTCGGTGTATCGCAACTTCGTCAGTTTGATTGGCGACGCCCAGACTGACGAGCTGACCGGCCTGCTCAACCGCAAGACCTTCGACGACAACTTCCGCGACCTCGCGACGCTGGAGCGCAATGCCCATCGTCCGGGCCTGCCGGAAGATCGCCGCCAGGCACCCGACCCCGAGGAGACTCAGATCTGGGTGGGCGTGATCGACGTCGACGACTTCAAGAAGGTCAATGACAGCTTCGGTCATGTGTACGGCGACGAGGTGCTGATTCTGCTCGCGCGGCTGCTCCAGCAGAGCTTCCGGGATGACGACCTGATCTATCGCTTTGGCGGGGAGGAGTTCGTGGTTCTGGCGGAGGTCGCCGGTGCCGATCTGGCTGCCATCACCTTCGAACGGTTGCGCCGCGCGGTCGCCGACTATGAGTTGCCAAGGGTCGGTCGCGTGACGACCAGCATTGGCGTGACTCGGCTGCGCCCGTACAAGACCGCGAGTGCCGTGCTGGACGAGGCCGATCAGGCGCTCTACTACGCCAAGGGGAATGGGAAGAACCAGGTCTGTCTCTACGACCGCCTGGTCGCGGAAGGTGTGATTCAGCCCTCTACGTTCGAGGCCGGCGAGATCGAACTGTTCTGACTCCGCAGGTCTGAGTCGGCGACGTGCTGGTGAACAGGCGCATCCGGTTCCCCGGTTCTGTGGGAGCCTGCCTTGCAGGCGAAATGGTGCGGGAAATGCGTGGTATCCGCCTGGCAGGGAAGAACCTGCGACTGCGCCTTGCACGCGAAGCGAGGTGTTGCGACGCAACGGTGCCGAACCGGCGTTTGCAGTCGCGTTATGTTCAGGGGGGATGCCGCGATCCCGATGGGGCCAGCGTGGCGCCCTCAACCCTTGTGATGGTACAGGAGACTGCATGGCAAACGAGACCGACAATCCGCAGCTGGAGATCAGCGCGAAATCGGCACACGAACTGGTCGAAATCGGCCTGGCCGTGTTGCTCGATATCCGGCAGCCTTTTGAACTGGAGCTTGAAGGAGCGGTGGACGGGGCCGTGTTGGTTCCCTTGTTCCGCCTGAAACAGCTACTGGGCCGCGTGTTGTCGGAGGAGGAACAGGAGTTGCTGGATGCCGACGAGCCGGACGAGCGCGACTTCCAGCATTTTCTCTCCCTGATCAACCAGTACCACGTGACCCAGGACCAGATCCTGCTGTGTCTGTGTAACAGCGGCCGCCGCAGCCTGCGCGCCGCCGAGCTGCTACGGGACCTTGGCTATGCACGCTGCCTCTCCGTCCGGGAGGGATTCCGCGGCTGGCCTACCGCCGAGACCTGACATCTATTCCGAGTTTCAACAAGGCCACCAGAAGGCGGGCGGCCGTTTCTCTCGCCCCCTTGCCGCGGGTTGATTATTGGCCCATCGCGTTAACGGCTTCTTCCGCGGCCAGTTGGGTGGCGAATTCCCCCTCGATTGACAGGCAGCTTTCCGGGTCGATGGTGTTGTTCACGACCTGCCGCATCGG
>SKNJ01000270.1 GCA_007120575.1 Thioalkalivibrio sp. | reverse complement strand
TTCGGCTTCCTCCAGATTCGCAGTTACCCGCGACACCCTTGCCGTTCGGCTAACTCTTCCCCTTGCCGGGCGAGTAGAGGACTTTCACCTCCAAGTGAGTGCGCCCTGCCGGGCGCACCATGAAAAAGCCGGTCCCCGCGGGGGACCGGCCCTCCGTGCCCGGCGAACGGGCAGGCCTCCTGCCATGGCAGGGGTTACATCGCGGCTTCTGCACGCTCCTGCACTTCCTGCATCAGTTCCGGGTCGTTCTGCAGGGCCATCGCTACCTCATTGTACTCCTCGACGCTCATGCCGGCATCTTCCACAGCACTGACCATCTCGTCCTGGGCCTCCTGCTGCATGGCCTGAGCATCACCCTCGTTGTCCGCGCCCTGGAGGCGCTCCGCGAAGTCCTCGCGCACTTCCTGTACGGCAACAAAGGCATTCACGAAGGTGTCGATGTCCTGTTCGCTCAGATCCACTTCCGGGGCCTGTTGCATGGGGGGCGCGCCAGCGGCACCGCCCTGCGGCGGAGCACCACCCTGCTGCGCGCCACCCTGCGGCGGGGTCCCGCCCTGGGCGCCGCCCATCTCGCCTTGTGTACCACCCTGGGCACCGCCCATATCGCCGCCACCGGCGCCACCATACTGCGCGGAGGCAACGCCACCCACGGCAAACAGGGAAGTCAGGGCAATGGTCAGGGCTGTTTTGCGGATACTCGTCATCTTCTCACCTTGCTGTCTTGATTGGGTCCAAAAGGAGGTCTTGGCCTCGCCCGGACTAGAAAGCAGACACCATGCCAACACAGAAAGGACACACGAAAACCATTAAACGACAGTGAGTTACCACCACCCTGGAGACCGCAACGGGATACCGAATCAACAGGCAGAACGGGCCAGAACGACACACCGGGCCATTCCGACCCGGGTCGGAACGACACACCTCGGCGGGCCCCTCCTTGCGCTGGCGTGCGGTACGGCGTTTCCAGCATTCCCCGACAGGATGTTCCAGGGAAACACTGATCCATACATACAGATTCGCTGCTTCGTCGCATTTGCGTGCCAACAAGGCGCTTTGGGCACCGTGCAGTTACACCTGCTACAGGTGAGCCGCAACGCCGGGCGCGCACCTTGTCTCGGAAAGCCCGGGGTGCCAATGCGAACGTGTATATGGATCAGTGTTTCCCTGGCCCGGATGTGTCATGAATTGCACGCGCCCTCGCTGATCGCTTGTCCGCACAGGGAATTCATGAAACATCCGGGCTAGTCGGAACCGTCCAGCTTTCGATAGAGCGTCTTCCGGCCAATCCCGAGGATACGCGCGGCGCGCTGCTTATTACCGTCCACATGCTCGAGCACCCGTCGGATGTAATCGGCCTCGACATCGGCGAGCGCAGGCCAGTCTGCATCCTCCCGACCAACCACCAACGGCAACGGCAACGGCAACGGCCCGGCTGGCGTATCAGCAGAGTCGGCATCACGCACTCGCTCGGGGAGATCGCGTTCCTCGATACACTCGCCCGCCGCCAGGGTGGCGGCCCGCTCGATCAGGCTATTCAACTCGCGAACGTTGCCCGGGAAGGCATAGCGTCGCAATGCGCGCAGCGCCTCGGGACTCAAGCGCCGGTCCGGCAGGCCCTGGGCCAGGGTATGCCGACGCAGGAACTGCAATGCCAGGTGCTCGACATCATCCCCCCGCTCGCGCAACGGCGGGATCTCGATCCGGAAAGTCTCGAGCCGGTAGTACAAGTCCTCGCGAAACGCCCCCTGCGCGATACGCGCGCGCAGGTCCTGGTGGGTGGCCGCGACGATCCGGACATCGGTCTCGAGCTCCTCGTTGGCACCCACCGGGCGCACGCGCCCATCCTGCAGCAGACGCAGCAGCTTGCTCTGCATGGCCACCGGCATCTCGGCGATCTCGTCGAGAAACAGGGTCCCGCCATGGGCCTCGGTAAACAACCCACGGCGAGCCCCACGCGCGCCACTGAACGCCCCGGCCACATGGCCCAGCAATTCCGATTCCAGCAGCGCCTCCGGGATCCCCGCACAATTGATGGCCACAAACGGACCATCGGAGCGGCCGCTCTCGACATGCAGCGCCCGCGCCACCAGCTCCTTGCCGGTACCGGACTCGCCGGTAATCAGCACACTGCCATCGGACGCCGCGATGCGCCGCACCAGATCATAGAGCCGGAGCATCGCGGGACTTTTGCCCTGCATCCCGTGGAAACTATCGCCGGCCCCCAGGGCCTCGCGATACTGGAGCACCTCCGCCTGCAGGCGACGGGCCTCGGTCACCCGCTCGGCGGCCAGGCGCAGGTGTTCCAGATCCACCGGCTTGGTCAGGAAATCATCCGCCCCGGCCTGCAGCGCCGAGACCGCCTGGTCGATGGTGCCGAACCCCGTAAGCATGATGAAACCGGGTGTCGGCACGCACTCGCGGGTGGCCTCCAGGACGCGGAATCCGTCCGCACCCGGCAGGCGCAGATCACTGACCACCAGGCCGAAGGCGCGCTGCCGCAGGGCCTGGAACGCCTCTTCCGCGCTGGCGACTGCGGCAACCTCGTACCCGGCCTCCTCCAGTTCCTCCGACAACAGCTGCCGGTGACCGCGGTCATCCTCGACGATCAGCACGCTCTCGCGCGCGGCGGCACCGTTGTCGCCACCGGCGATCATGCCCCGTCCCCCTCGGCCGCACCATCGTGCACCGCACCCGGCGCGGACCATGGCAGGGTCACCACGAACCGAGTCCTGCGGGAGTCACTGCGGTCCAGGTCCACATGCCCGCCGTGATCCTCCAGCGCGACCTGGACCACGGCCAGCCCCAGCCCGGTGCCCTGCCCGGTAGGCTTGGTGGTATAAAACGGCTCGAACAGGCGCTCGGCCTGCTGATCGTCGATACCTCCGCCCGCCTCGGGTCCGTCATCGGCAATCACCAGTTCCAGGCGGTCCTCGCGACGGTCCCAGGACACCTCCACCAGCCGGTCCGCCGCCTGCGCCGCGTTGTCGAGCAGGTTTTCCAACGCCTGCCCGAGACGCAGCCGGTCCCCGGCCAGGGTCACCGGTTCTCCGACGAGCCGGAATTCGACCCCGGCACGCACCCCGCGACGACCACGCACCCTCGTCACCAGATCTTCCATCAGGTCGCGCAATTCCAGCGGACGCTCCTGAAGCGGATTCCTGCGCGCGAAGTCCAGAAGCTGGCGCACGATGGTTTCCACACGCTCCAGCTCGGTCTGCAAGCCCTCCATCTCCTTGTGCGCCGGCGCGTCGGGGGGCAGGCGGCGGGCCGCCCGCTGTGCGCGCCCCGCGATGATTCCGAGCGGAGTCCCCAGCTCGTGCGCAACCCCTGCGGCCAACTGCCCGATGGCCGCGAGCTTTTCCGAATGTCGCAGCTTTTCTTCCAGCCGCGCCTGCTCGGCACGGCGGGCCTCCAGCTCGGCCTCGGAGGCCTCGCGGCGCTCCATCATGCCGTTCATTGCCACTGCCAGACGGCGCAGTTCCGCGGGCCCCTGCTCCGGCGCGCGCAGGCCCCGCGAGGTACCGATATCACGCATGGCCGTCAACAGCCGCGCGACGTGCCGCCCCACTGCCCGCTGATAGCCGATCAGTACCACCACCAGAAACAGTGCACTGATGGTCAACATCAGCAGAAGCGCCTGCCACCGCAGCTGGGCGACGTAGGCACGAAACGGGGATACGTCGCGCGTCACCTGCAACAGCCCCACAATCCGTCCGGCCGGATCCGACAGCGGCAGGAAGAACGAAAACACCTCGCGCCCCTGGAGCTCGTCGAAAGCCCCCAGGGTCCCGGCCTCACTGATTGCCTGCGCCTGCCCTCGGTGCCGCAGCGAAGGGCTTGGGGGACCACTGGTTGCCACGGTATCCCCCTGCGAATCGTAGACGTAGACCCCGAAGACCTCGTCGATCTGGAACAGTGAATCCAGGGACTGCCGCACCGCGGCCATGTCGCCCTCCACCATCGCCCCCGATACCGGCAGGCGAATAGCGCGCGCCACCAACTCGATATCCTCCTGCATGCGCTCCTCCATCTGGGTCTGGAACTCCTGCAAACCCACGGCCACCGTCGCCCCGGCCACCAGCAGCAGGGGCAGCAGCACGAAGAGCAGGACCGCATTGCGCAGGCTGTTCAGGCGAGGCGACATGGCCAAATCCGGGAAGCGGGCACAGGTGACATGGTAGGCGCGGGGTACGGCTGTTGCGAATGCGGACCCCGATGAGCGCCCGAGGTTCCAGGGGCATCCGGTCGCGCGCGCCGCGAGAATCGGGCACGGCTGGCATCCAGCGGGCAAAAAAAAGCGCGGGACCAGCCCGCGCCAAGAAAACCACCAAAGGAGGATGGAGGAGTCCGCTAATCACTGACAGGGGGGACAGCGATTAGCGTATGCAAATCTTCTAATATTGCGATCTCCCTGTCAACAGGCGAGAACGCGTAGGGGGACACATTTCTCGTCCTCGAGGCGATCGCTTATTCTGAAGACCGCACATTCATATGACGCCATGGCGCCGGATCTATTCCCGGGTACGCACCATTCGTCCTGTCGCATCACCAAAACCCGAACTTGCTTCACGGATCGATTGCCATGCTCCGCCACCTGAGTCATCCCGTCACCCCGCTCGCACAGAACGCCACCCTGATCTGGTGTGACACTACCGGGGCCGCCGCCTGGGTCGATCCCGGTGCAGACGCGGCGACCCTGGAACGGATCGCGCAGGACCAGGGCGTGCGCCTGGAAAAGATCCTGCTGACCCACGGTCACCTGGACCATGTGGGGGCCGGCGCCGAACTCGCCAGGCGCACCGGCGTACCCATCATCGGACCGCATCGCGACGATGCCTTCTGGCTGGATCAGCTTCCGGCTCAGGCGCAGATCTTCGGCTTTCCCGAGGTCGCCCCCCTGGTGCCCGATCAATGGCTGGAGGACGGCGACACCATCGAGCTCGGACAGACCACGCTGCACGTCCTGCACTGCCCCGGTCACACCCCCGGCCACGTGGTCTTTCATGACCCGGAGAGCCACCTCGCGCTGGTCGGCGACGTGCTGTTCCATGGCGCGATCGGTCGCAGCGACTTCCCGCGCGGCAACGGGCGCCAGCTCGTCGCATCGATCACCGAACGCCTGTGGCCGCTGGGTGACGACGTGCGCTTCGTGCCCGGACACGGGCCGGAATCGACCTTCGGCGAGGAACGCCGCAACAACCCGTTTGTCGGCGACCACGTCCTCGCCTCTACGGGCGCCGGAACCGGACGCGGACGCTTCTAGCCCGGATATTTCATGAATTGCGCGCGCCCTCGCGGGTCTCTTGTCCGCACAGGGGGTTTTCCTCAGTCGGCCGTATCGCCCAATACGGCACTCCTTCGGAAAACCCCCTGTGCGGCCAATATCCTGCGCGATCATCACGCGAATTCATGAAACATCCGGGCTAGTGACTGCTCCCCGCCCTGAAAGGGGTTTACGCGGCTTTTCGCTAACAAGCTTGCGAACTCGCACGATCGGGGACTTCGTGCGTCG
>SKNJ01000182.1 GCA_007120575.1 Thioalkalivibrio sp. | reverse complement strand
TCGTGAACAACTTCGTACTGGTGAAGTTTCTGGGCCTGTGCCCGTTCATGGGGGTCTCGCGCAAGGTCGAGACGGCCACCGGCATGGGCCTGGCCACGACCTTCGTGCTGACGTTGTCCGCGGTCAGTTCCTATCTGATCAACGAATACCTGCTAACCCCGCTCGGGCTCGAGTACCTGCGCACCATCGCCTTCATCCTGGTGATCGCCGCGGTGGTGCAGTTCACCGAGCTGGTGGTGCGCAAGACCTCGCCGCTGCTGTACAACGTGCTGGGGATCTTCCTGCCGCTGATTACCACCAACTGCGCGGTACTCGGCGTGGCCCTGCTGAACGTCCAGGAGGCACACAACTTCGTCGAGTCCGCGCTGTACGGCTTCGGCGCGGCGATCGGCTTTTCGCTGGTGCTGATCCTGTTCTCGGCGATCCGCGAACGCATCGCCGTGGCCGACGTGCCGGTGGTGTTTCGCGGCAGCGCGGTGGCCATGGTCACCGCGGGTCTGATGTCGCTGGCGTTCATGGGCTTTTCGGGCCTGGTGCGGCTGTGAGCCTGCTCTACGCGATCCTCGCGATCGGCGGACTGGCCGCGGTCTTCGGCCTGGTGCTCGGCTATGCCGCCCAGCGCTTCCGGGTCGAGTCCGACCCGGTGGTCGACCAGATCGATGCCCTGTTGCCACAGACCCAGTGCGGCCAGTGCTCCTATCCCGGCTGCCGGCCGTACGCCGAGGCGATCGCCGCCGGCGAGGCCGACATCAACCGCTGCCCACCCGGTGGTCAGGCCACGGTCCAGGCCCTGGCGGACCTGCTTGATCGCGAACCCACGCCGCTGGAGGAGGAGGAACAGGAGAAGACCGTCGCGGTCATCGACGAGAACATCTGCATCGGCTGCACCCTGTGCATTCAGGCCTGCCCGGTGGATGCGATCCTGGGCGCCGCCAAGCAGATGCACACCGTGATCGAAGAGGAATGCACGGGCTGCGAACTGTGCATCGAACCCTGTCCGGTGGACTGCATCACGATGGTCCCGGTGACCACCGACATCACCGAATGGCGCTGGTCGGAGCCGGAACCCTCGCCCATCGAGCGGCCCATCGAGCGGCCCATCCACTCCCTCGCGGACGGTTCGCGGCAAACCGGCTAAGCCGGCGGCCGCGAACCGTTAGAATACGCGCATGCATCTGCATCGTTTCCACGGGGGGCTGCACCTGCCCGACGAGACCGAGGCGAGCACCGCGGAGCCGGTGCTGGTCATGGGCGTCCCGTCGCGCCTGACCGTGCCGCTGGGGCAGCATATCGGGGATGCTGCCGAACCCGTCGTGCAGGTCGGCGACCGGGTTGCCAAGGGCCAGCGCATCGGCCAGGGCAAGGGCTACATCACCGCCCACGTCCATGCCCCGAGCTCCGGCGAGGTGATCGACATCGACCTCTACCCGGTTCCGCATCCGTCCGGTCTCAGTGCCCCCTGCGTGGTGATCCGCACCGACGGGCGCGACCAGTGGGGCGACTCGCGCATGGAACCATGGCTGGACTGGGACACCCGCGACCGGCGCAAGCTGCGTCAGCGCATCCGCGATGCCGGGATCGTCGGCCTGGGGGGGGCGGCGTTCCCGACCGCGGTGAAACTGAATCCGCGCACCGGTCAGCGTATCCATACCCTGATCGTGAACGGCGCGGAGTGCGAGCCGTTCATCAGCGCCGACGATATGCTGCTGCGCTCCGCCCCCGAAGCCGTCTACGAAGGCATCCGGATCGCCGCCCACCTGCTGGAGGTTGAACGCGTGGTGTTCGCGGTCGAGGACAACATGCCCGAGGCCATGCGGGTGCTCACCGAGAAGCTGCCCGACGAGCTGCGCGACCTCGTGCAACTGGTCTCCGTGCCGGCCATCTACCCGACCGGTGGCGAGCGCCAGCTCATCAAGGTGCTGACCGGCCTCGAGGTCCCGAGCGGCGGCCTGCCCGCCGACCTGGGCGTGGTCTGTCACAACCCCGGCACCTTCAGGGCAATCTGCGACGCGGTTATCCAGGGACGTCCGCTGGTGTCGCGGATCGTGACTGTGACCGGGCCGGGCGTGCGGCATCCGCGCAACGTGGAGGCCCTGCTGGGCACCCCGTTTGCGGACCTGATCGCGGCCACCGGCGGCTACGCCGAAGGCGTGGATCGCCTGGTGATGGGCGGCCCGATGATGGGCTTCGCGGTCCACGACGACGCGATCCCGATCATCAAGGGTACCAACTGCCTGCTGGCAACTCGCCCCGAGGACATCCCCGCCCCCGGGCCGTTGATGCCCTGCATCCGCTGCGGGGAATGCGCGCGCGTCTGCCCGGCCCAGTTGCTGCCGCAGCAGCTCTACTGGCAGGCGCGGGCCAAGGATTTCGATGCCACCCAGGAATACGGCCTGTTCGACTGCATCGAGTGCGGCTGCTGCGCCTATATCTGCCCCAGCAACATCCCGCTGGTGCAGTACTACCGCTATGCCAAGAACGAGATCTGGGCACGCGAAAAGGAACGCCACAAGTCGGACATCGCGCGCGAGCGCTACGAGGTCCGGCAGGCGCGCCTGGAACGCGAGGAACGCGAGAAGGCCGAACGCCTGGCGAAGAAGAAAGCCGCGGTGAAGAGCAAGGAGGGCCCGGGCGACGACCGGCAGGACGCGATCCAGGCCGCGCTGGAGCGCTCGCGGGCACGCAAGGCCGAGCGCGCCGCAGAGCACGGCAGCGCCGCGAAGGCGCAGGACGATGCGCCGCCCGAGGCTCCGGCTGAAACCCGCGCCCCGGAGCCACCCGACCAGGACCGCCGCTGATGCGCTTTCGCACCGAATCCTCCCCGCATATCATTCCGCGGCACAGCGTCGGCGGCGTGATGCGCCAGGTACTGCTGGCGCTGGTCCCCGGCACCCTCGCGATGACCTGGTTCTTCGGCTGGGGCGTGCTGGTCAACGTGGTGCTGGCCGTGCTGTTTGCCGTGGCCCTGGAGGCCACGATGGTCGCACTGCGGCGGCGCCCGGTGATGGCGACCCTGAGCGACAATTCCGCAATCGTGGCGGCCTGGCTGTTTGCCCTCGCGGTGCCGCCCCTGACCCCGGTCTGGGTCACGCTGATCGGAATTGCCTTCGCCATCATCGTGGCCAAACACCTGTACGGCGGGCTTGGCTACAACCCGTTCAACCCGGCGATGGTCGGCTATGTCGTGGTGCTGATCTCGTTCCCGCGCGAGATGGCACTGTGGCCAGCCCCCGAGACCCTGCCGCAGATGCCGCTGGGCCTGTGGCAGACCTTGCAGACCGTGCTCACCGGGAGCCTGCCGGCCGGCATGGACTGGGACGCGATCACCCGCGCGACACCACTGGATGCGGTGCGCGAGGGTCTGGTATCCGGACGAACGGTATCCGAGCTCACGCGCAGCCCGGTGTTCGGGACCTTCAGCGAGACCGGCTGGGAGTGGGTCGGGAATTTCTTCCTGCTGGGCGGACTGTACCTGCTGTTCCGGCGCATCATTGGCTGGCAGATCCCGCTGGCGGTGATCCTCGGTGTCGCGGTCCCGGCCGGGTTCTTCTGGATGCTGGATCCGGACCAGTTCGCCTCGCCGGCCTTTCATGTGTTCAGCGGCGCGGTCATCCTCGGCGCCTTCTTCATCGCCACCGATCCGGTATCCGCCTCCACCACGCCGCTGGGACGCCTGTTCTACGGCGCCGGGATCGGTCTGCTGATTTTCGTCATCCGGACCTGGGGCGGCTACCCCGACGCGGTGGCGTTCGCGGTGCTGCTGATGAACATGGTCGCCCCGACCCTGGATCACCTGACACGGCCTCGGGTCTACGGCCACCCGCGTGGCGGCGGGCCGCCTCCGGGGGATGGGCCGAGGACGCCCAATGCCTGAGCTGACCCTGCGCGACATCCTGCTGACCGCGGCCCTGCTGGCGGGATTCGCCGCCGTCGGGAGCGGCCTGGTGGCCTGGGTCCACGATTCCACAGAGGCCCGCATCGCGGACAATCGCATGGCGGTCAATCGCAGCCGCATCGCCCAACTGACCGGGGATGTGGCCTATCACAACGATCCGGTCACCGACACCACGCAACTCGAACACGAGCTGCTGGGGAATTCCAGCCTGCCGGCCTGGTTCGCCCGCGACCGCGATGGCGAGATCGTCGCAGTGGTGCTGTCCGCGATCGCCTCGGACGGGTACAGCGGCGACATCCACCTGCTGATCGGCATCCGCCACGATGGCAAACTGCTCGGCGTGCGCGTCTCCAGCCATCGCGAGACCCCTGGCCTGGGTGATGCCATCGAGGCCGAGCGCTCGGACTGGATCCATTCGTTCACCGGGCGCTCGCTCGGCGACCCGCCAGCAGACCACTGGGCGGTGCGCAAGGACGGTGGGGTGTTCGACCAGTTCACCGGCGCTACCATCACGCCGCGTGCGGTGGTTCGCGCCGTACGCCGCGCACTGGAATACTTCGACCATCACCGCGACGAGCTACTCGCGACCCCGCCGGCCGAGGCCGGATCGATCGTGGAACCGCTCCCGCCATCCGGCGGCAACGCGGAAGACGAGGCACGCTGATGAACCCGACCCTGACCGAGATCATTCGCGACGGCCTGTGGAACAACAACCCGGGCCTGGTCCAGTTGCTCGGCTTGTGCCCATTGCTGGCGATCTCCGGCACCGTGGTCAACGCCATTGGCCTGGGAATCGCCACCACCCTGACCCTGCTGCTGTCGAACGTGCTGGTGTCGCTGATCCGCGACCACGCGCGCCCGGAGATCCGCATTCCCGTCTACGTGCTGATCATCGCCTCCATCGTTACCGCGATCGAGCTGGCCATGAATGCCTGGTTCCACGGGCTGTACCTGATCCTTGGCATCTTCATCCCGCTGATCGTGACCAACTGCGCCATCATCGGCCGCGCCGAGGCCTTCGCATCGCGCAATCCGGTCCCGCGCGCGGCGCTGGACGGCCTGATGATGGGGCTGGGCTTCACCGGCGTGCTGATCGCACTGGGCGCGCTGCGCGAGGTGGTTGGCCAGGGCACACTGCTGGACAACGCCCACCTGTTGTTCGGGGAATGGGGCCATGCGCTGAGAATCGAGCTGTTCCCCTCCGACAGCGGGTTCCTGCTGGCCCTGCTGCCCCCCGGGGCGTTCATGGCCATGGGGCTGCTGATCGCACTGAAGAACTGGATCGACATCCGTCTGGAGGCCCGCGCGGTCCGGGTCACTGAACCCACCCCCAGTCCCGCCGAAAGCCCCGGGAACTAAGGCGCACCCCCATATTCGAACTTGATTATTCACCACCAGCCGGTACACTTCCGGCGCCACGAAATTTCGTATCTCCGGGGCCTGGTCCCCGGCAATCCAAGACCTTCAGGAGACTGGCATGGCTGGACACTTTCCGTTCGCTGGCAAGCGCGGCACGCGCTACGGCCTCGCCCCGCGCGGCACCATCGCCGCCTTTTTCGAGAACCACGGGTTCAACGACGACCTGCAGGAGAAGTACTACAAGTGGTGGTACGACTGGG
>SKNJ01000334.1 GCA_007120575.1 Thioalkalivibrio sp. | reverse complement strand
TCGTCGGGGATCAGATGGGGACGCTCCTGAATGCGTATCCAGTGCTCCTGATCCGGACTGACCTCGTCGTCCGGGGCGAGGCGTCCGAGGATCAGATAACGTGCGATCAGCCGCGCCGGATGGGGCCCGGAGATGATGCCCTTGCGCCGGGTAAACCAGAGTTCGTGGCGGTTCGGGTCCGTGGATTCCGAGCCCGTCGCGTCGCCGTCGCCCTGTTCGTCCGTTGAATCGTGGCTCACTTCGCGTCCCCGGTTGCCTGGATGCGCCTGCGGTTTCGAGCGTTGCGCTGCGTGCCGGCATGGTGACTCCGGAGTATAGATCGAAAAGCCGCCCGCACGACCTGACGACAATGACTCTGGCCGGTTGAAGGCAACGCCCGGGAGCAGCCGAGTGGCGAGCGTCTCCGTGGCAGGTTGCAAGGTGGCTGGGGCCCGCTATAAGTTGGGTATGCGGTTGGGTGCGCTCACGCGAAAGGGATCCAGTGGGGCAAGAGGGGTATGCCGATGGGGCAGCGGATTGTGCGTATTGCCGCGGGTGCCGTGCTGACAGGGGGCCTGTGTCTATTCGTGGCGCCGGGCGTGGTCGCCGGCGGCCCCGCCTACGGGCAGGGTTCGCTGAAAGCGGAGGCCGACCCGGACTCGGGTCTGGTGCGCTGGCACTGGCAGGGCCAGGGTCTCTCGCTGGAGCTGGCGCAGTTGCTTCCGGACCAGACGCGGGCGTTCTTCATGGGGCGGGGATTTTCCGCCGGGCAGGCGGAGGTGGTTGCGGAGGCCTGCGTGTTCCAGGGCATTGTGCGCAACACGCATGCCGAGGAGCCGATCGAACTGGATCTGGCGCGCTGGCGTACCCGTGGCAGGGCAGGGGCGGACCGGCTCAGACTGAATCGGGACTGGCAGGCGATCTGGGAGGATCTGGGAGTGGCGGACTCCGCGCGCATCGCGTTTCGCTGGGCGCTTTTCCCCACCGAACATCGTTTCGAGCCGGGTGACTGGCTGATGGGCATGGTGATGGTCGACCGCAACCCCGGAGACCAATTCGACCTGGTGTTGCGGTGGTCCGCTGCCGGGACGGATCGCCGCGCGGTCCTTTCCGACCTGGGGTGTGCCGGCGAGGGAGGGGGTCAGTGATGCGGGTACCCGACTTGTACGTGGCATCCTCGAGGGGGCGGGCCATCCTGTGCGCATTCCTGTTGCTTGCCCTGCCGTTGACGAGTGGGGCCGCGGAGGGTCAGCTGACCCCGCTGCTGGAACACCCGCAGGCCCCCACCTTCGAACTCGAGGACATGGACGGCGAATGGCACCGCCTGGAACAGTACCGGGGCCAGGTGGTGGTGGTGAATTTCTGGGCAACCTGGTGTCCGCCATGCCGCGAGGAGTTGCCGTCGCTGCAGCGCCTGTGGGAGGACAAGCGCGACCAGGGACTGGTGGTGCTGGGCGTGAACGTGGGCGAGGATGCCGAGCGTATCTTCTTCTTCACGGCCGACTATCCGGTGGACTTCCCGCTGCTCCTGGATCGTGATTCCGCGGTGATCGAGGCCTGGCCGGTACGTGGTATCCCGACCACCTTTATCCTCGATCGCGAGGGACGCATGGCCTATCGCGCGATCGGTGCCCGGGAGTTCGATGCGCCGGAACTGCGCGCGCGTGTGCGCGAGTTGCTGGACGACTGACCCGGCACGCGCTTGTTTCCTCTGCCGTTCAAGCTGGTTTATCTGGCATTCGTGATCCTCCTGGTACCGGTCTACGCGGTGGAACACGGCTGGCTGAATTTCCTGTGGCTCTCGAATGTCGCGCTGCTCGGCGGGTTGGTCGCGGCGTGGCTGGAAGACCGGCGGCTGGCCAGCATGCTGCTGGTGGCGGTAGCAATGCCGGAACTGGCCTGGGTCGTGGATTTTGTGCTCAGTCTGATCCTTGGCGGCAGTGCGCCACTGGGGATCGTGCACTATATGTACAATCCCGAGATCCCGCTGTTTGTGCGTCTGCTGTCGCTCTATCACCTGCCGCTGCCGTTCGTGCTGATCTGGATGGTATGGCGGTTGGGTTACGATCCTGATGCATGGAAGCCCTGGCTGGCGGCGGGCTGGGCGATCCTGTTGCTGACGTACCTCCTGAGTGCGCCGGACCAGAACGTGAACTGGGTATGGGGGCCGGTGGGCGAGCCACAGCAATGGATGCCGCCGATCGCCTGGCTGGGCCTGGTGATGGTGATTTGCGGCGTGGTGTGGTGGGTTACGCACCGGATTGCCATGTTCGTGTTCCGTCGGACGGGGCGGATCGATGCACGGCCCGTGTGATGCCGGAGCCCGGGGGCTTGCAAAGCGATGCCCGGACCCTATTCACTGAGACGGAGTCCCGATGAACACGAGTCCCCTGCTGGTGGGGATATCACATGGACCGGATGCGGGTTGCGGCCGCGTCTCCGACGCCAGACTCCTGGACCTGCAGGCGCGGGTGTTCGTGGAGCAATCGTGACAATCAGGACCGTAGGTGGGCGTTTTCGATTTCGAGTCAGCGAGGTGATGCCGTGAGCAAGTCGATGCATGTTGTCTGTCCGCACTGCGAGGCGGTCAACCGGATACCGGAAGACCGCATGGAGCACGCGCCGAAATGCGGGCAGTGTCATCGGCCGCTGTTCAGCGGCGAGCCGCTGGAGCTGAACGCGGAGAGCTTCTCGAGGCACCTGGAACGCAACGACATCCCGGTGCTGGTGGACTTCTGGGCCCCGTGGTGCGGGCCGTGCAAGATGATGGCCCCGCAGTTCCGCCTGGCCGCGCGCGAACTGGAACCCTGGGTACGGGTGGCCAAGGTGGATACCGAGGCCGAGCAGGAACTGGGCGTGCAGCACGCGATCCGGAGTATCCCGACGATGGCGCTGTTCGAGGAGGGCCGGGAGGTCGCCCGACAGTCCGGTGCCATGGTCGCGGCGGACATCGTGCGCTGGGCGCGCGAACAGTTGTAGACGCCCTCCCGCGGGGGCCGGGTCTGGCTAGTCCGGCACGCAGATACGCCCGGCACGGGCTGCGCGCAGGGTGAGGTTTGCGAGTCCCAGGATCAGTACGGTGGTCAGCGCCAGCAGCACCACCCCGGCGGTCTCCATCAGGGGCAGGTCCAGGCGCATCCCGAGTTCCAGGGTGGCCACCGTGAACGCGGCCACCGGGAACGAATAGGCCCACCAGGACAGGAAGAATGGCAGGCGCAGGAATGCCGGGATCCGGGTCAGCAGCAGCAGGAACAGGAACGCGCCGACGTAGTACAGGATGCGGCCCGGGGCATCTACGCCGCCCTGCAACGCGATCCAGGACAGGAACCCGACCGATGGCGGGGCCAGTACGATCACCAGGGTCGGCATCATCCGTTCCGGCAACGGGTCGTGGAAGATGAAGCGATAGAAGACCAGGGTCATCAGTACCAGCCAGAACACCAGGCCGATACTGAAGAAGAACCACGACAACTCCACGAAGCCCAGCGGGATTCCTCCGATCGGCAGCAGGATGTTACCGACCACCGGGATGAACCACGCAGGGTTGATGTGTTCGATCGCGACCGGGTGATGGCCGATCCAGCGTCCCATTGCTACCAGGGTGAGGATGATGTGCGCGAGCGCGCCGACGATCCACAGCACCTTCGCGAATTCCGGGGCATCGGGGCGCCACAGTATCGCCAGCAGGATCAGGCTGATGGAGATTGCGGGAAAGAAGTTCAGCTTGACCGGATGCCGGAATTCGTCGATGACCTGTCTGCGGTATTGCAGGAACTTGCTGGTGTAGGCGGAGAGGAGTACGACGAACAGTACCGTGGCGAGCCAGGTCAGGCCGGTACTGGCGACCGCTGGCCCGCCCCAGCTGGTTTCGCCCGCGCGCCAGGCGAGGGCCAGGCCCGAGGTACCCATTACTGTGGCGAACAGTGGCACTGGCAGGTTAGCGAGTCGATCCTCGTTCGGCTCCGTCATGTCGTCTCCCGGTCGTGTGGTCATGCGCATCATAGGTTCGGGGAGCGATTCACGGAAGGGGGCCCGGGCATGCGGCGGATGCCTGGAGGTGGCGAGGAGATATAGAAGCAGGGGCTGGCAGCCACTGCCCCGACCCGACGGGGCGCGAAGCACCCGCCGATAACGGACAGCACGTGCCGGATATGCGGCCGGCCATGATCCGGCCAGGGCCGGCTCGTAGCGCCGGCAGGGCAGGGGCCGTGCCGGGCTAGTCGCCGGACGGGCGCTGTGGCCGTTCCCGCAGGCGCGTGGAGCGGGCCTCGTCGCGGTCGAGGATGGCGATCGCGCGGGTCTCTTCGGCCTCCTCGGTCAGGGCCTGGTCACCCTCGATCCAGGGAGGAGGAGTCTGCGGCCGCATCTCCATCACCTGGGCCGGGTTGGGGAATTCCACACTGGACAGCAGTTCGGCCGTGGATTCCTGCACCTGGGGCCCCTGCAGGACAAGGACGATCCCGGTCGCGAGCATCAGCAGCGAAAATGTGAACTGCTGATCCCGGCTGGCGTGCTGGAGGTGGAGTTTGCGGAGCATGGTGAAGGGTCCTGTCTGTTTCGAATTCAGACATTACGCGCGGGCCGGGGTTCGATCAAGCCTCCTGTCGCGGGGTCGGGTATGGACATTTGGCGAGCGGGATGTATTGATGGGCGACAGCAATGAAGGCTCGCATCGACACAACGACATGGACCGGTAATGGCTGCAGCTGTCCAGAATCCCACGATTCGCAAGATCCTGCGTGGCCTGCGCTCGCGCTACCCGCTGTACTACCTGCTTGGCTGGGACGAGGATCGCATGCAGCGGCTGCTGGCCCAGGTGGCACATTCCTATTTCAATGCCGATGACCGGCTGCGGGTCTGGTCAGCCTCGCACGGATTCGGCGAGCACGACGATCCAGAGACGCCGACCCTGGATCCGCGGGCGGCGGTGGCGCGGATCGCGAATGATAAGGACAGTCCGCCGTGCATGTATCTCCTGAAGGACCTCCCGGCATGGTTCGACGCGGATCCGGCGCTGGTGCGGGGCCTGCGGGATCTCTACTACCAGCTCAAGAATGGCGGGCACGTGGTGTTTGTCAGTCATCCGTTGTTACAGCTGCCGGAGACGCTGAAGAAGGAGATGTTTCTGGTCGAAATGGACCTGCCCGCCGAGGAGGAGGTCATGACCTACCTCGAGCGGGTGAAGGGCGCGGGTGAGTTTCCGCGCGAGCTGTTGTTTCGGCTGGCGGCCGGGATGCGCGGCCTGTCGCTGAACGAGGTGGGGCATCTGAGCGCGCGGCTGTTCCGGGGCAAGGCGCTGCCGGAGGAGGACATGCTGGCCGAGGTGCAGGAGGAGAAGGCCCAGATCCTGCGCAAGGAGAGCGTGCTGGAATTCTATCCGCCACAGCGTTCACTCGACGACATCGGCGGGCTGGAGAATCTGAAGGAATGGGTACGCACGCGGGCCTCGCTGTTTTCGGAACAGGCGTATCGCGACGGGGTGCCGTTGCCTGCGGGGATCCTGTTCATGGGGGTGAGTGGCTGTGGCAAGAGTATGGC
>SKNJ01000050.1 GCA_007120575.1 Thioalkalivibrio sp. | reverse complement strand
GCCGGTCACATCATACCGGGGATTCGGCTGCCACCCGGTCGGGTGGTGCCAAAAAACAAGGCGCTACTCGAGCGCAGCGCCTCGCCTTGCCGCCCGCGGCCGGATGGCCGGGGCGGGGTCCGTACCGGAATCAGCTTTCGATTTCGATCCGACGGGGCTGCACGCGGGCCTGCTTCGGGATCCGCACCTCCAGCACGCCGTTCTTGCTGCGTGCAGAGATGTTGTCCGCATCCGCGGTGTCCGGCAGCGAGAAGCGGCGGAAGAAGGTACCGCGGATTCGCTCGACGCGCCGGTAACCCTCCTTTTCCTCCTCGCTGTCGTGCTTGCGCTCTCCACGCAGGGTCAGCACGCCATTCTCCATGTGCAGCTCGATATCCTTCGGGTCCACGCCCGGGACGTCGGCTTCTACCACGTAGGCGTCGTTTTCTTCGCGGATATCCACCGCCGGGCTCCAGTCGGACGTGACCGCGGGCTCTTCACCACCGGGCATGTCGGGCATCCGGCCGAGCTCGCGCGAGAGCTGGCTCAGCAGGCTCCAGGGTTCGTAACGCATCATGGCCATCAGTATCCCCTCCTTGTTCGGGTGTTCACTTGACTCACCTGAAGAACTTGGGACTCGCGCGGGCTTTTCAAGGGCCTACCGGGGTGAAACTACAAGCCGGCCCTGCGGGGCGAACCGGCGTCGCGGCACCGCCGACGGTGGCAGGTGCCTCGCGCGCGGGGCGCACGCCCGCAGCGCCGGGGTGCGGGGTGTGCGGGGTCAGGTGCCGGGGGTGTTCTGTTCGACCCAGCGGTCGCTGCCGTCGGCCAGGCGTTCGCGTTTCCAGAACGGGGCCTCGTGCTTGAGGCGTTCGAGGATGTGGCTGCAGGCGTCGCGCGCGGCTACGCGGTGCGCGGACCAGGTGGCAACCAGCACCAGGGCATCGCCGGGCCGGACCTCGCCGACCCGGTGTGCGACATGGCAGCCAAGCAACGGCCAGCGCGCCTCGGCCTCGGCGACGATGCGCTCGAGTTCGCGCTCGGTCATCCCCGGATAGTGCTCCAGGAACAGCCCGGTCACCGTTTCGTCCTCGTTGAAGTCGCGCATGCGCCCGACGAATACGCTGGCGGCACCGCGCGCCTGCGCCGGAATCGCCTGCTCGGCCTGCTGCACGCTGGCCCAGGGGTCGAAGTCGTCCGGGTGGATCTCGACCGTCACGCTCATCCCCCGGTCACCGGCGGGAAGTAGGCGACCTCGTCGCCATCACGCACCGGCGTGTCCAGCCCGGCCTGCTCCTGGTTGACCGCGGCCATCAGGCGCGCCGGCGGTGGCTGCTGGTGCAGGTGCTGCCACAGCTCGGCCACGGTGAGGCTGTCGCCGGGCAGTTCCGCCTGCTCTTCCTGGCGACCCAGTTCCTCGCGCAACCGCGCGAAATAGTGAACGCTTACCGTCATTCCGGCCCCTGTAATCATGACTGCGAGTCAAGCATTATAGCGGGCATGAACGATTTCACTCACTTCGATGCCGAAGGCCATGCGCACATGGTCGACGTCGGCGGCAAGACCGTCACCCACCGCGTCGCGATCGCCGAGGGGCGCATCCGCATGCAGGCCGACACCCTGCGGCGCATCCGCGAGGGCAGCCACGCCAAGGGCGATGTCCTCGGGATCGCCCGGGTGGCCGGGATCATGGGTGCCAAGCGCACCGGCGATCTGATCCCGCTGTGCCACCCGATCGGCCTGAGCCGGGTCGCGCTGGAGCTGGACTGCGAGGACGACGCGGTACGGGTCCGGGCGACCTGCGAGGTGCACTCGCAGACCGGGGTGGAGATGGAGGCCCTGACCGCCGTATCGGTCGCCCTGCTAACGGTCTATGACATGTGCAAGGCGGTGGACCGCGGCATGGTCATCGACGGCGTGCGCCTGCTGGAGAAACGCGGTGGACGCAGCGGCACCTGGCGCGCCGACGACGCGCCGCAAGGAGAATCTGCATGAGATGGATCAAACGCCTGCTCGCACTGATCGCCATCCTGGTACTGGTGGTCATCATTGTCGCCGCCTATCTGGTGGTGACCTTCGATGCCAATGCCTACAAGGAGCGCATCGAGTCCGAGGTGCGGGAGGCCACCGGGCGCGAGCTGACCCTGGCCGGGCCGATCGAGCTGACCCTGTTCCCGAGCCTGGGGCTGCGCCTGGAAGAGGTGCGGCTGGGTAACGCGGCGGGCTTCGGCGACGAGCCGTTCGCGGAGCTGGACGTGGTGGACGTGGCGGTGGCCGTGATGCCGCTGCTGCGCCGCGAACTCGAGGTACAGCGGGTCGAGGCGGATGGCGCACGCCTGAATCTCGCGCGCGACGCCGACGGCCGCAACAACTGGGACGACCTGAGTGAGCGCGCCGAACATGCGCGCGACGAGGCGGTTGAAGGCGACGACCGTACCGCCACCGAGTCACGCCTGGCGATGGAACGCATCAATATCGCCGGGATCTCGCTGAGCAATGCGCGGGTCGTCTGGGATGACCGCCAGACCGGGATGCAGGCCCGCCTGGACCCGTTCAACCTGCGCATCGGCAGCTTCCACCCCGGGGTCGAGACCTCGCTGACGCTGGACGCCGCCGTGCAGGCCGAGGGCGGCGACCTGCCCGAGCCGGTCGAGCTGGCGCTGGACCTGAACGGCCTGATGAACCTCGACCTGCTGAACAGGCGCTACTCGGTACGCCGCATGCGGGCGAATTTCGGCGTCGAGGGCGCCGGGCTGGTGCGACCGCTGGGGCTGACCCTGGAGTCGGACGTGGCGCTGGAGATGGCCGAGACCACCTCGCTCCGCTTCGAGCGGCTGAGCCTGGGGCTGTCCGCGGTCACCCTCACCGGCTTCGCCGAGCTAAGCGGGCTGGAGGGCGAGAACCCCAACCTGCGTACCGAACTGCGCACCAACACCTTCGACCTGCGCCAGGTGCTGGAAGACCTCGGCCACGAGGCGCCGACGACCACCGACCCGGACGTGCTGTCGCGCATCGCGCTGGATCTCTCCGCCAGCGGAACGCCCGAGGTCATGACACTCGATTCGCTGGTAATCGGTATCGATGACACCCGGTTCATCGGCGATGCCCGCTGGAACGCCAGCGGCGCGCAGCCGCGGCTGGCGTTCACCCTGAGCGGCAACGAGCTGGACCTGGACCGCTACCTGCCCCCGGAAGCCGAGCAGGCGCGCACCGAGGGTCCAGCGGGCGAAGGCGAGGAGGACATCGCGATCGAACTGCCACTCGAGTGGCTGCGCGGCGTGGACGTCGACGGCCATATGGAGCTGACCACGCTGCGCGTGCTGGGCCTGCGACTGAACGCTATCACCCTGGAGATCCAGGCCCGCGATGGCGACTGGCGCATTGAGCCGCTGTCCGGCACGGGGTATGACGGCGAGCTCACCAGCCGCCTGCGCCTGGATGCGCGCGCCGACACCCCGCGCTACGAGTTCGCCGCGAGCCTGGCGGATCTCGACATCGGTGCCCTGCTGGACGACTTTCAGGGCGACGAGGCGCGCCTGACCGGCACCGGCAACCTGGAACTGGACCTGCGCACCGCCGGCGCCAGCGTCAATGCCCTGACCGCCGCGCTGAACGGCGATGGCACGATGCGCTTCGCCGACGGCGCGGTGCGCGGTATCAATATCGCCCAGCTGATCCGCCGGGCCGAGGCGCGCCTGCGGGGCGAGACCCTGGAGGCCGACGCGCCCAACCAGACCGATTTCTCCGAACTCGGCGGGAGCTTTTCGTTTCGCGACGGGGTCGTGCACAACGACGACCTGCACGCGAGCTCCCCCCTTTTGCGCGTTCGCGGCGCGGGCAGCGCCAACCTGGTCGAGGCCACCCTGGACTATCGCCTGAGTACCAGCCTGGTCGCGACCATCGAAGGCCAGGGCGGCCGCTCGCTTGAGGACCTGCGCGGCGTGACCCTGCCGATCCGGATCGAGGGCGCGTTTACCGATCCGAGCATCCGGCTGGACCTGGAGCAAGTGCTGCGCGAGCGCCTGGACGCGGAGGTCGGCGAGCGTTTGCGCGAAGAACGCGACCGGCTGGAAGACGAGGCCGAGGAACGCGTCCGCGAAGAGGGGGCCCGCCTGCTGGAGCGCCTGAGCGGGAGCCGCTCGCGTGAGCGCGACGCTGAACAGGTCCCGGGACCGGAAACCGCGGATCCAGAGGCCGCGGAATCGCAAGCGCTGGAACCGGGCGAGCCCGGCGATCCCACAGACGCAACCGAACCCGAAGCCGGACCCGACACGGACGCGGGTGCCGCGCAGGAGCAGCCGGTGGAACCGGAACAGGCCGACGAGAGCGGCGGCCCGGTCGAGGACATGGAAGACGCGCTGCACGAGGGCCAGGATCGCTGATCCGGCGCCGTCGTCGCACACAGCATGGCGGCGCGCTCGCTGTTCGTGGTGCTGGCCGCGCTGTTGCTCCCCGCGCCAGCGCAGGCCGAGCGCGTAACCGCCGAGGTCGCATTCCACGGCGAGCTCATCCACTTTTCGCTGGACGCCCGGGTGCGCGCCCCGGCAGACGCGGTCATCGCCATGCTGCATGACTACGAGAACCTCGCGAACGTGTTCCCGCTGGTGCAATCCGCCGAACGGCGGGGAAGTCCGCGCGCCCGCGTGGAGCGCGTGGAGACCCACATGCGCGGCTGCGTGCTGTTCGTTTGCCAAACCCTGCGCCACACCCTGGACATCGAGCACGAGGGCTCGGGCCGTTTCCGCGGCATCACCGTGCCGGATCAGAGCCAGGCGCGGTTCGGACATTTCCTCTGGCGCATCGACCAGCAGGCCTCCGATCCGCCGCTGACGCGGATCCGCCTGGACGGTCGCTTCCAGCCAGAGCTGCGGATCCCGCCGCTGATCGGCCGCCCATTGGTCCGGCACATGCTCGAACACGAACTGCAGGACAGCATCCGGCGAATCGAAAACCATCTGGGCGCCGCCCCATGAACGCCTTCGCCCGGCGACTGCTGGAATGGTTCGACCAGCACGGGCGCCAGGACCTGCCCTGGCAGCACCCGCGCACGCCCTATCGCGTCTGGGTCTCCGAGATCATGCTGCAGCAGACCCGGGTGGAGACGGTGATCCCGTATTTCGAGCGTTTCATGGCGGCGTTCCCGGACCTGCGGACCCTGGCCACGGCGGCGCAGGACGACGTCCTGCACCACTGGGCCGGGCTCGGCTACTACGCGCGGGCCCGCAACCTGCACCGCGCGGCGCAGATGGCCCTCGCCGAGCACGGCGGCGAGCTGCCGGACGCACGCGCCGCGCTGGAACGCCTGCCCGGGATCGGACGCTCCACCGCCGCGGCGATCATCGCCCAGGCCCATAACCGGCCGGAGGCGATCCTCGATGGCAATGCCAGGCGCGTACTCGCCCGGCATGCCGGCATCCACGGCTGGCCCGGCAGCACCACCACCCAGCGCGCGCTGTGGCAGGAGGCCGAGACGCGCACCCCGGACACGCGCTGTGCCGACTACACCCAGGCGATCATGGATCTCGGCGCCCTGCTGTGCACGCGCGGCACCCCGGC
>SKNJ01000154.1 GCA_007120575.1 Thioalkalivibrio sp. | reverse complement strand
GCCGCGCTGGTGGTGGCCCTGGTGGCGGGTGCGGCCCTGGCCGCGTTGCATCTTCTGCCGGGCGGGATGCCGGTGCATGCCGGCGGCATCCTCGGGGATCTGTTCGGGCGCTGGGCGGTGGCCGGACTGAGCCTGGTCGGGGGCACTCTGGTGCTGCTGGCGCTGTTTCTCGCCGGGGTCACCTTGTTTACCGGTCTGTCCTGGTTCCTGTTGATGGATCGTCTGGGGATCTGGGCCGTGCGTGGATTCGAGCGCGTGCGGGGTTGGGTGGGCTCGATCCGCGATCGCCGGATTGGCGCGCGTGAACGCGCCGAGCGCGAAACGCGGGTGGAACAGGAACGTCAGCGCACCGCACGCCGCAAGCCGTCGCGCGTGGAGCCCCGCATCGTGGCGCCGTCGCCCAGCCCGCGGGTTCAGAAGGAGAGACAGGTCCCGTTGTTCGAGGCTGGGGCGGGCGCTGACCCGCACCCGCCGCTGGCGCTGCTGGAAGAGCCACCGGAAGCCTCGGAGGGCTTTTCCGAGGAATCCCTGCAGGCGCTGTCGCGGCTGGTGGAACTGAAGCTGAAGGACTTCGGCGTGGAGGTCGAGGTGGTGGCCGTGCAGCCGGGGCCGGTGATTACCCGGTTCGAACTGCAGCCGGCTGCCGGGGTAAAGGCCTCGCGCATCTCCGGCCTGTCCACCGACCTGGCGCGCTCGCTGTCGGTGATTGCGGTGCGCATCGTCGAGGTGATCCCGGGCAAGTCGACCGTGGGGCTGGAGATCCCCAACGAGCAGCGCGAGATCGTCGCGCTCTCCGAGATCCTGCGCTCGGAGTTGTTCGACTCGGGCAAGTCGCCACTGACCATGGCGCTGGGCAAGGATATCGGCGGCGGCCCGGTGATCGCGGATCTGGCCAAGATGCCGCATCTGCTGGTCGCTGGCACCACCGGATCCGGGAAGTCGGTGGGCGTGAATGCGATGCTGATCTCGCTGCTGTACAAGGCTACGCCGGAGGACGTGCGCCTGATCCTGATCGACCCCAAGATGCTCGAGCTGTCGGTGTACGAGGGGATCCCGCATCTGTTGTGCTCGGTGGTGACGGACATGAAGGACGCCTCCAACGCCTTGCGCTGGGCGGTGGCCGAGATGGAACGGCGTTACAAGCTGATGTCGGCGATGGGCGTGCGCAACATCGGCGGCTTCAACAAGAAGGTGCGTGATGCCCAGGCCGCCGGCGAGCCGCTGAAGGACCCGCTGTTCAAGCCGGAGGAGGCGATTACCGAGACCGAGGCGCCGGCGCTGGAACCGCTGCCGTTCATCGTGGTGGTGGTGGACGAGTTCGCCGACATGATGATGGTGGTCGGCAAGAAGGTGGAGGAGCTGATCGCACGCCTGGCGCAGAAGGCGCGGGCGGCCGGCATTCACCTGATCCTGGCGACCCAGCGTCCGTCGGTGGACGTGATCACCGGGCTGATCAAGGCCAACATTCCCAGCCGTATTGCCTTCCAGGTGTCGTCGCGGGTGGATTCGCGCACCATCCTCGACCAGATGGGGGCGGAGCATCTGCTCGGGCATGGCGACATGCTGTACCTGCCGCCCGGGAGGGCGATGCCGGAGCGGGTACACGGTGCGTTTGTCGGCGACCACGAGGTGCACCGGGTGGTCGAGTACCTGAAATCCACGGGTGCGCCGGACTACGACGACTCGATCCTGGACGAGCCGGAGGCAGGCGCCTCGTCGATCCCGGGGCTGGAGCCCACCGACGGAACCGGAGCGGAGTCCGATCCGCTGTACGACCAGGCCGTGCAGATCGTGATCGAGTCGCGCAAGGCGTCGATCTCGTATGTCCAGCGCCGGCTCAAGATTGGTTACAACCGGGCCGCGCGCATGGTCGAGGACATGGAGGCCGCCGGCCTGGTCAGCCCGGTGCAGTCCAACGGCAATCGCGAGGTCCTGGTGCCGGGACCGAACGAATAGACCGAGGACCTGACAAACCGTTACCGGGGAGCTCGGCTTCGCGGTACGGTTCATGCCGGGTTAAGCCGGTACCGGGTACGGTGAGCCTGCCTGCCGAAGACCGGGAGTGCGGCCCGCCCGCCTGCCTTTTTTGTCCATGATTGCGGAGACCGAATGAAAGCCTGTTTTCTGTCGTTGCGTGCCGGACTGCTGCACGCGCTGTTGATTCTGGGGCTTGCGGTGGCGGCCGGCGCGGCCGTGGCGGCGGCCGATAACGGGAATTCCGGGGACGAGGTGCTGGACGCGCGGATGGCCCTGGATCGTTTCATGGACGGACTCGAGAGCTTTTCGGCGGATTTCACCCAGACGGTCCGCGACGATACCGGCTACACGCTGCAAGAGTCGGATGGCTCGATGCATCTCGGACTGCCCAACCGGCTGCGCTGGGAGGTCACCGAACCATTCCCGCAGATCATCGTCAGCGATGGCGAGTCGCTGTGGACGTACGACCCGGACCTGTCGCAGGCCACGGTGCGCCCGCTGGGCGATGCCTTCGACGTGACACCGGTGGCGGCCATTACCCAGCCGGAGCAGGTGGAAGACCACTTCCGCCTGTTCATGATGCCGGCACCCTCGGGCGAGGCCATGCGCGTGATCATGATGCCGCGCAGCGACCAGGCGGACTTCACCGGGCTGGAGGTGGACCTGACCCCGGAGGGGCACCTGGTCCGCATGGGCTTTCGCGACATCTTCGGGCAGGAGACCGAGATCCGCTTCCGCAATGCCGAACGCAACCCGGATCTCGCGCCGGGTACCTTCCGTTTCGATCCGCCGGCCGGGACCGACATCTATCGCCCCTGACCCGCTCGCGCCGAGGCGCGCCGGGCCGCCCGGGCGGCGGCACGTTACAATCCCCGAATGACTCACGCTTCCGAAGGCGACCTGTTCGGCCCGGACCCGGACGTGGACACGGGATCGGCTGAATCCGCGCCGGACCTTCCCGTTGAACCCGACTCCGCCGCCCCACTGGCGGAGCGCATGCGTCCGGCGCGCCTGGACGAGATGGTCGGCCAGGATCACCTGGTCGGCCCGGACGCCGCCCTGCGCCAGGCGATCGAGCAGGGCCAGACACCGTCGATGATCCTGTGGGGGCCGCCCGGTTGTGGCAAGACCACGCTCGCGCGCCTGGTCGCGGCGGCCGGGGCCCAGCGGCTGGTCACGTTGTCGGCTGTTCTGGCCGGGGTCAAGGACGTGCGTGCGGTGGTCGACGCGGCGAAGGCCCGACGCCGCAACGGGGTCGGGACGTTGCTGTTCATCGACGAGATCCACCGCTTCAACAAGGGCCAGCAGGACGCCCTGCTGCCGCATATCGAGGATGGCACCCTGGTGTTCGTTGGCGCGACCACCGAGAACCCGTCGTTCGCACTGAATGGGGCGTTGCTTTCGCGCGCGCGCGTCTATCGCATGGAGGCGGTGGGCGCCGACGCGATCGAGGCCTTGATCCGGCGCGCGCTGGACGACCCCGAGCGCGGCCTCGGCGGGCGCGGGCTGCATCTGGAGGCCGAGGAATGCACGCGCCTGGCGCGCGCGGCCGATGGCGACGCGCGGCGCGCCCTGAACTGGCTGGAAACCGCCTCGGACCTGGCCCGCGATGGCACCCTTACCGGCGATGCCCTGCGCGCGGTGATGGGCGCGCAGTCGCTGGCGTTTGATCGCCAGGGCGATGCCTTCTACGACCAGATCTCCGCCCTGCACAAGTCGGTGCGCGGTTCGGACCCCAACGCGGCGGTGTACTGGCTGACGCGCATGCTGGATGCCGGTTGTGATCCCGATTACCTGGGGCGCCGCCTGCTGCGCATGGCCTACGAGGACATCGGACTGGCGGCGGTCGGCCTGGGCGCGCGGGTGCTGGCCGCGTGGCAGACCATGGAGCGCCTGGGCCGGCCGGAAGGCGATCTGGCGCTGGTGCAGGCGGTGATCGAACTGGCCGCCGCGCCCAAGAGCAACAGTGCCTATGCCGCGTTGAACAGCGCGCGGGCGGCGATCCGGGACAGCGGCAGCGCGGGCGTACCCCTGCATCTGCGCAATGCCCCGACCGAACTGATGCGCTCGGAGGGCTTCGGGGCCGGCTACCGCTATGATCACGATGAGCCCGACGGTTTCGCGCGCGGGCAGGTCTATCTGCCCGAGGGCCTGGAAGACGCGCGTTTCTACGTCCCGCGCCGGGAGGGCACCGAGCGCGCCCTGGCCGACCGCCTGGAATATCTGCGCGGGGCGCCGGATGCGGACGCCGACGACGGGGACCGGGGCTGAATGGAAATCCGGCATCAGAAGCGCTGGCTCGTGGTGGCGGGCATCCTGCTTGTGTTCACCCTGGTCTGGGTGGCGCTGGCCACCGAACTGCACCCGGACCCGGCCTGGTTCGGGTACCTGGAGCGGTGGCTCCTGGGGATGGGGGCAGGGGCGTATCTGGCGTTTTTCCTGCTTTTTGTGGTGCTGGCGATGCTGCCGTTGCCGACCACGTTCTGGATTTTGCTGGGGGGCGCCCTGTTCGGCCCGGTGGCGGGGGCGCTGCTGAGCCTGCTGGCCGCCACACTGGCGGCCGTGCTCGCGTTCTGGCTGGGGCGTACCTGGCTGCAACCCTGGATCGAACCGCGGCTCGGACCGCGCGGCCAGCGGCTTTGCGCGGACGTCGAGGCGGAGGGCTGGCGGGTGGTCGCGCTGACCCGGCTGGTCCCGGTATTTCCGTTCGCGCCGACCAATTACGCCCTGGGCCTGGTGCGGCTGTCGCTGCCGGTGTTCGCCGCGACCACCCTGGTGGCTCTGGTCCCCAGCCTGTTTGCCTACGCCTGGCTTGGGCATGCCTCCCGTGTGCTTGTGAACGGCGCCGGTGACCGCGTACAACTCGGTCTGATCACGGTGGCAGTGCTGGCCCTGTTGCTGTTGTTGCCGCGTCTGGTCCGGCGGATCTGGCGGGGTCAGATGGCCCTGCGCGAATCGGGGAACTGCCGTCCTCCGCTGGTATAGCCCCGCGGACCGTCAGACCCAGGCCAGCAGTACCCCGATACCGAGTCCCAGGAACAGCAGTGCGGCCAGCGCCCGCAACAGCCGCAGCGGCAAGTGGCAGGCAAAGCGTCGACCGAGCCAGACTACCGGGGCATTGGCCAGCACCATGCCGAGCGTGGAGCCGATCACCACGATCGCCAGGCTGTCGAAGGTGGCGGCCAGCGCGCCGGTCGCCACCTGGGTCTTGTCGCCGATCTCGACGATGAAGAACAGCACCGTTGTGGTCCAGAACACCCCGTGTTTCGAGGCGGCCGGCAGGTCGTTCTCTGCGTCCGGGACCAGTACCCACGCGGCCATCAGGATGAACCCGATCCCCAGCCCCCAGCGCAGCCAGTCGTCCGGCACGCTGGCCCCGATCCAGACCCCCGCAAGGGCCGCGAGGAAATGGTTGGCGATGGTGGCCACCACGATGCCCCAGATGATCGGCCAGGTCTGCTGATAGCGGCAGACCAGAAGCAGGGCCAGCAACTGGGTCTTGTCGCCCATCTCGGCGATCGCGACGATGACAGTGGAGACGAGCAGGGCTTCCATGACGATCTTCCGGGCCGGGTGG
>SKNJ01000002.1 GCA_007120575.1 Thioalkalivibrio sp. | reverse complement strand
GGTAACACCGGTAACACCGGTAACACCGGGGAGACCGAGGCCGCACCCAAGCCGCGCCGACGTCGGCGCCGGCGTCCTGCGTCCTGAGTCGGGGGCCCGTGGCCAGGGGCGGCAAGGGTCCGCGCGGCGAAAGCTTCGGCGGCGTGCACGCGGTGGCTGCGGTGCTGCGGCACGCCCCGCAACGGGTGCGCCGCCTGCAGTTGGTGGCCGGCACGCTGGAGCCGGCCCTGGCCGGGCTGCAGGAACAGGCCCGGGGGTACGGCATCCCGGTCGAGCGGGTGGCACGCGACAAACTCGACCACCAGCACCCCGGGTTCCAGCATCAGGGTGTGATCGCACACTGCACCCCGCGCGCGCAGCTCGACGAAAAGGCACTGGTAACGCGGGTCCGTGATGGGCTTGATCTGGTGCTGGTGCTGGACGGGGTCACCGATCCACACAATCTCGGCGCCTGTCTGCGTACCGCCGACGCGGCGGGCGCCGGGGCACTCGTGACCCCGCGCCACCACAGCGCGGCCCTGACCCCGGCGGCGATCAAGGTCGCCTCGGGCGCGGCCGAGACTGTGCCGGTCGTGGCGGTGGGCAATCTGGCACGCACCCTGGCGGGCCTGAAGGAGGCCGGTATGTGGATCGTGGGCCTGGACGGCGCTGCGGGCGAGGACCTGTATGCGGTGGACCTGCGTCCGCCTACCGCGATCGTGATGGGGGCCGAGGGCGAGGGCCTGCGCCGCCTGACGCGCGAGGCCTGCGATCACCGCGTGGCCATACCGATGCGCGGCACGGTGGAGAGCCTGAATGTCTCGGTCGCCACGGGTGTGACCCTGTTCGAGGTCGTGCGCCAGCGCAACGCCTGACTTGTTGTCGACGCCGCCTTCGTATATCGTATGGCGCCTTTCGCCCGCGGGTTCCGCGGGCCGAAGAACCCTTGCCGCACCGCGCGTCGGGCGGCTGTCACCCGAAAGGAGTTCCAATGCGTCACTACGAAGTCGTTTTTATGGTCCACCCGGACCAGAGCGAGCAGGCCCCGGCCATGATCGAGCGCTACAAGGGCCTGGTCGAGGGCCACAGCGGCACGGTCCACCGTCTGGAGGATTGGGGTCGCCGGCAGCTCGCGTACCCGATCCAGAAGCTGGTCAAGGCCCATTATGTTCTGATGAATGTCGAGGCGACCGAAGAAGCGATGGAAGAACTGGCCAGCGCCTTCCGATTCAACGACGCGGTACTGCGCCATCTGACGGTGCGTATGGAAGAGGCGGTGACCGAACCTTCCCCGCTGGCCAAGGGCCAGGAAGAGGAAGGCAGCAAGGGCCGCCGTCGCGAACGTTCCGAAGACGAAGGTGACGCCGAACAGGCGGAAGCTGCCGACGCTGCCGAATAAACCCGGCGTTTCCCCGTTGACCGATATCTGAAGGAGATTCGACATGGCCCGTTTCCCGCGTCGCCGCAAGTACTGCAAGTTCACCGCCGAAGGCATCGAGTTCATCGATTACAAGGACCTGAACCTGCTGAAGGGTTTTGTAACCGAGACTGGCAAGATCGTGCCCAGCCGCGTCACCGGCACCAGTGCGAAGTATCAGCGTCAGCTGGCCACCGCGGTCAAGCGCGCGCGCTTCCTGGCCCTGTTGCCGTACAGCGACAACCACTAGACCGCTTCCGGTCCCCCTGCCCGCTCGCCGGGGCACGCGATGCGCGTACTCGCCGAGTTCGCAATGAAGAGCCGGGGCCGCGCTGTGGGCGCGGTCGCCGGCTTTGGCGTGGCTGGCCTGCTGGTGCCGCCGCTTGCACTGGTCAGCAGCGCGCTGGTGGCTCTGGTCGGTCTGCGGATCGGCCTGGTGCAGGCGCTGGTGGTGGTTGCGATCGCGGCCCTGGTGCTGGGGGCCGCGATGCTGGTGCTGATTCCGGAGGCACCGCTGATGTCGGGCGTGCTGGCCGGGGCAGTCCAGTGGCTGCCGGTGGCGCTGCTGGCTGAAGTGATGCGGCGCACGGTGTCCTGGCAGGCCACGTTGCAGGTGGCGGCCGGCGCGGCGGGCCTGATCGTGCTGGCGGTGCACGTGCTGGTGCCGGATCTCGAGTCGGCCTGGGCCGGTGCCGGCATGGCAGTCCTCGGGCCGCTGCTGGAATCCGGCACCACCGCTCCCGAGGAACTGGAGGCAGGCCTGCGCCGGGCCGCCCCGTTCCTGACCGGGTTGCTGGCCGGCACGGTGCTGTTGGGCATCGCGCTGAGCATGGTCATCGCTCGTTACTGGCAGGCCCTGCTGTACAACCCGGGGGCCTTCGGCGAAGAATTCCGAGCCCTGCAGATGGGGCGCGGGGCCAGTGCAGCCACCCTGGGCCTGATGGCCCTGGGCCATTTCGCCGGCACGCCGCTGGCAGTAGAGCTGGCGTTTATCCTCGGGGTGCTGTTCTTCCTGCAGGGTATTGCGCTGATGCACGCCCTGACCCGTCAGCGGGGGATGAACAGCTTCTGGCTGGTGGGGATGTACGTGCTGCTGGTGCTGGCCTTGCCGCAGATGTTTCTGCTGCTGGCTACTATCGGCGTGGTGGATGCCTGGGCGGATATCCGTAACCGGCTGGGTCCGGGGCAGGCGGGCGACAGTGATTCGTGAGGCCGACCGCGGGTCGGTGTAGAATGCGGCCCCTTCGGGGTCTGATCAATCGTTACAGGAATACCAAAGATGGAAGTGATTCTGCTGGAAAAGATCGATAACCTGGGCACCCTGGGTGACCGCGTCAACGTGCGTCCCGGTTTTGCGCGCAACTTCCTGCTGCCGCAGGGCAAGGCCACGTTCGCAACCGCCGAGAACATCGCCGAGTTCGAGGCGCGCCGTGCTGAACTGGAAAAGGCAGCGGCCGAGGCCCTGGCCGCAGCCGAGGCCCGCAAGGAAAAGCTCGCTGACACCGTGCTCGAGATCACCGCGAAGTCCGGTGGCGAAGGCAAGCTGTTCGGTTCCATCGGCCCGGCGGACATCGCCGACGCCCTGACCGCCAAGGGCACGGAAGTCGAAAAGCGCGAAGTCCGCATGCCGGAAGGCCCGCTGCGTACCACGGGCGAGTTCGAGGTGGGGCTGCACCTGCACACGGACGTGGATGTCGAGATCCGCGTTGTGGTGGTTGGCGAAGAGTGATCCGTCGCATGTCGGGAGGATGGACCCGGGCGCGGGTCGCTGATACCCGGCAAGCGGCCCGGCATTGAGGAGACGCGGGCCGATGGCTTCGAATCCGCGTGTCCCGCCGCACTCCGAGGATGCCGAACAGTCGGTCCTCGGGGGGCTGATGCTGGACAATGCCGCGTATGATCGAGTCGCGGACCGTATCACCGCGGAAGACTTCTATCGTCATGACCACCGCCTGATCTACCGGGCGATCGCCAGTCTGGCGGAGCGCAATGCCCCGTTCGACATGGTCACGGTCTCCGAACAGCTCGGCCGCACCAGCGAGCTGGAGGAGGCCGGGGGCATGGCCTATCTCGGCCGTCTGGCTGCCGACACCCCGAGCGCGGCGAACATCGTCGCCTATGCCGATATCGTTCGCGAGCATTCCATCCTGCGTTCCCTGATCTCGGTGGGTACCGAGATTGCGGACGCCGGGTTTTCCCCCGGTGGCCGCGATTCCAAGGAGCTCCTGGATGTCGCGGAACAGAAAGTGTTCCGGATCGCCGAGCAGGGCGCGCGCGGGGCGCAGGGATTCCGTGGCATGAAGCCGTTGCTGACCGCGGCGGTGGAACAGATCGAGACGCTCTACGAGAGCAAGAACCCGATCACCGGGATTGCCACCGGCTATCAGGACCTCGACGAACTGACCTCTGGCCTGAACCCGGGCGATCTGGTGATCGTGGCCGGGCGTCCGTCCATGGGCAAGACCTCGTTCGCGATGAACATCGCCGAGTACGTGGCGATGAAGAACGCCGACCCCGTCGCGATCTTCTCCATGGAGATGCCGGGTGAGCAGCTGGCGATGCGCCTGTTGTCCTCGATGGGCCGCATCAACCAGCAGAAGCTGCGTTCCGGGCGTCTGGAGGACGCGGACTGGCCACGGCTGACCAGCGCGGTGCAGATGCTCTCCGAGGCGCCGCTGTTCATCGACGACACCCCGGCCCTGAGCCCCACCGAGCTGCGGGCCCGGTCCCGCCGCCTGATGCGCGAGCACAAGGCCCTGGGCATGATCGTGGTCGACTACCTCCAGCTGATGCAGTTCCCCGGGGCCGGCGAGAGCCGTGCGCACGAGATCTCCGAGATCTCGCGCTCGCTGAAGGCGCTGGCCAAGGAGCTGAGCGTGCCGATGATCGCGCTGTCGCAGCTCAATCGCTCGCTGGAGCAGCGCCCGAACAAGCGCCCGGTGATGTCCGATCTGCGCGAGTCGGGAGCGATCGAACAGGACGCGGACGTGATTGCCTTCGTGTATCGCGACGAGGTCTACAACGAGGAGTCGCCCGACAAGGGCACTGCCGAGATCATTATTGCCAAGCAGCGTAACGGGCCCATCGGGACCGTGCGTCTGACCTTCCGCGGCCAGTTCACCCGCTTCGAGAATTATGCCCCCGACGTCTACGGCGGGATCGGGCCCGAGGCCTGAGGCGCGGCGTGCGACGCGCGGCCAGCATCCAGCTCCATCCCGAGGCCCTGCGACACAACCTCGCCGTGGCCCGGCGTCTCGCCCCCGGTGTCTCCATGTGGTCGGTGATCAAGGCCGAGGGTTACGGCCATGGCCTGCTGTGGGCCGCCGAAGCGCTGGGGGCGGACAGCGACGGCCTCGCCGTGTCCCAGGTCGGCGAGGCGCGTGCCCTGCGCGCTGCCGGCTTCGACGGGCCACTGCTGGTCCTGCAGGGGCCGCGGGATGTCACCGAGGCGCAAGCCTGCATCGAATTCGCCCTGCAGCCCGTGGTGCACGATCCCGCGCAACTCGAGCTTCTCGATGTCGCCGGCGTCACGCTCCCCGAGGTCTGGGTCAAGGTCAACACCGGTATGAACCGCCTGGGCTTCGAGCCACGTCGAGCGGCGGGGGTCGCCGCGCGCCTGCAGGCCGCCGGGCACGCGCACGCGGGGCTGCACTGGATGACCCACCTCGCCTGCGCCGATGCGCCCGACCACCCGCAGAATGCCCGGCAGCTGGCCTGCTTTGCCGACACGGTGGCGGCGTTCCCCGGATACCGCAGCGTGGCCAACTCGGCTTCCCTGTTCGCGGGCTGGGGCCGCGGCGGCGACGCGGCCCCAGCCGGTCACTACTGGGCACGTCCCGGCATTATGCTCTACGGCGCGCACCCGGCCTCGGTCCCCGAAGGGCGTCCGCCCGAGGGGCCCGAGGGGGACCTGCGCCCGGCAATGACCGTTCGTGCCCCGATCATCGCGACCCAGTCGCTGGAGCCCGGCGAGTCGGTCGGTTATGGCGCGACCTGGACGGCCAGCGGACCCGGCCGGGCCGGGATTGTCGCGATGGGCTATGCCGACGGTTATCCACGCCACGCCCCGTCGGGTACCCCGGTCCGTGTGCAGGACCGGATCTGCCCGCTGATCGGGCGCGTCTCCATGGACATGCTGGCGGTGGACCTGAGCGGGGTGCC
>SKNJ01000116.1 GCA_007120575.1 Thioalkalivibrio sp. | reverse complement strand
CTGGTCAACGATATCGATCAGCCGCTGGTGCGCGCGCGCGGGTTTCTGATGCAGGGCAAGTTCGACCAGTTCCGACGCGGCGAGGCCTACTCCGCTCTGGCGATGGCCTTCCAGGGCGGGGTGCGGCAGCTGCTGGCGGAGCCGGAAGAACGCCTGGCGCCCTGGCGCGAGGCGCTGCGCGAGGCCCTGGGACGCAATGGCGCACTGATGGTCGATTTGGTGCCGGACCTCGAACTGATCATCGGAGCGCAGCCAGCGCTAGCCGAGTTGCCCCCCAGCGAGGCGCAGAACCGGCTGCAGATCGTGCTGTTGAACTTCGTCCGGGTGTTTGCGACGGCCGACCACCCGCTGGTGTTGTTCCTCGACGATCTGCAGTGGAGCGATGCCCCGACCCTGCGTCTGCTGCAGCGACTGGTGACCGCGCGCGAGCTGGGCCACCTGCTCCTGATCGGCGCCTACCGCAGCAACGAGGTGGGGCCGGGGCATCCGCTGCGCCTGATGCTGGAGGACGTGGCGCGTACGCGCCCGTTGCAGGACATGCCGATCGGGCCGCTGGACCGCGGGGCGGTGGGGCAACTGGTCGCGGATGCCCTGCGCCGCACGCCGGAGGCCGCGCGGCCGCTGATCGATTTGCTCTACGACAAGGCCCGGGGCAACCCGTTCTTTACCACCGAATTGCTGCGCAAGCTGCACGACGACGGCGCGCTCGAGTTTGTGCCCGAGCACGGCTGGTGGGAATGGGATCTGGAGGCGGTGCTGCACTCCGGTCTGAGCGACGATGTCGTGGAGTTCATGGTCGACAGCCTGCGCCAGTTGCCGGCGGCGACGCGGCAGACGTTGCAGCTGGCCGCCTGTATCGGCAATACCTTCGACCTGCAGTCCCTGGCGATCATCGCCGAGGCCCCGGCACGCGAGGTGGCGGCCGCCCTGTCTCCGGCCCTCCAGCGGCATGCGCTGGTCCCGCTGCACAGCAGCTACCGGCTGGTGGAGTCGGCGGCCGTGCCGGAGTCCGGGGCGGCAGAGGTCAATCCGCGCTACCGCTTTCAGCACGACCGGGTGCAGCAGGCCGCGTATGCGCTGATCGACCCGGAGCGCAAGCGCGCGGTGCACCTGTCGATCGGGCGTCTGATGCGGCGGCATGCCCGCCAGGCCGAAGAGCAGGACGAGCGGCTGATCGCCATGGTTGGGCACCTGAATGCCGGCCGGGCCCTGATCGACGACCCCGCCGAGGCCCTGGACCTGGCCGAACTCAACCTGCGCGCGGCGATTCGTGCGCGGCGTTCGGCCGCCTACGAAGCCGCTCGCGAATTCCTGCTGGTCGGAGAGGGCCTGCTGCCGGACGACGCCTGGGAGCGGGTGCCCGAACTGGCGATGATGCTCGCGGTAGAGGCCCAGCAGGCGGCCTACCTGACGGCGCGGTTCGACGAGGCGGAGCAGCGCAGCGAGGCGCTGCTGCAGCGGGCGCGCAGTGACCGCGAGCGGGCGGAGGTGCTGGCTACGCGCACGCGCCAGTATGCGACCCTGGGGCGCATGGAGGCGTCGATGCAGGCGGCGATCCGGGGTCTGCAGCTGCTCGGCATGGAGGTGACCGACGACCCGGACCGGCAGGCGGTCGAGGCGGAGCGGCGTCGGGTGGAGGAGGGACTGGCCGGGCGCCGGATCGCCGAACTGGTCGACGCGCCGACGCTGGAGGATCCGGCGACCCTGGTGGCGGTGCGCCTGCTGATGGAGGTGTTCCCGGCCGCGTTCCTGTCGGGCAGCGGGAATGTCTTCCCCTACCTGGTGCTGAAGGCGGTGAATCTGTCGCTGCGGCATGGCAACTGTCCCGAATCGGCGTTTGCCTACGCCGCCTACGGCATGCTGCTGTGCGGCGAGCTGGATGATCCCGCGCAGGGCTACGAATACGGAAAGCTGGGGCTGGCGATCAACGAGCGCCTCGACGACATCAGCCTGCGGGCGCGGGTGATCTACGTCTATGCCATGTTCGTGCACCACTGGAGCAACCACTGGGCGACGCTGACGCCCTGGTTTCGCAAGGGGATCGAGGCCGGCTACCAGTCCGGCGACCTGTTGTACCTGGCCTACAGCGCCCAGGACTGCGTGATCTGGGACCCGGGGCTGGACCTCGAAACCGCCGAGCGTCAGCACGCGGAGAACCTCGAGATCGTGCGCGATTGCGAATACCAGGACTCGCTGGACTCCGGCAGCCTGTTCCTGCAGATGCAGCGCAATCTGCTGGCGCGTACGGATGCGGCGGACACGCTCGACGACCGGGATTTCTCCGAGGCCGAATGCCTGGCCGGCATGCGCGCGCGCCAGTTCATGACCGGGATCGCCAACTACCACATCTACAAGGCGGAACTGGCCTTCCTGTACGGCGATTATACGGCGGCGCTGGAACATGTAGCCGAGGAACCCCGGGTGATCCGCTCGGCGATGTCGCTGCCGCAGCTGGTGCGTTTCCACGTGGTCGCATTTCTGGTGCGCGCGGAACACTACCCGGGCCAGGATCCGGCCACCCAGCGGCAAACCCGGGCGGATCTCGAACGCGGCCTGGGGCGCATGGGCCGATGGGCCGCGCAGTGCCCGGCCAACTGTCAGCATCTGGCCGACCTGATGCAGGCCGAGCTCGATCGCCTGGACGGTCATGCGGCGCGCGCGCTGGAGGGCTTCGAGGTCGCGATTGAGGGAGCGCGCGAGCAGGGGTTTGTGCGTGACGAGGCGGTCGCCTGCGAACGCACCGCCGCCTGCCTGCTGGGGCTGGGGCGCGGGCGGGCGGCGGAGGGCTACCTGCGCGCCGCGCATCATGCGTATCGTCGCTGGGGGGCGCGGCGCAAGCTGGCGCAGATGGAGCAGGAATACCCGCTGCTGCGCGAGATCGCCGCCGGGGTCGGCGAGAACGACCCGGGCGCGGCGACCCTGGAATCCTGCGCGCTGGATCTGGCCTCGGTGATGAAGGCGGCGCGTTCGATCTCCTCGGAGATCGAGCTGGATCGCCTGCTGCACACTACCATGCAGACCCTGCTGGAGAATGCCGGTGGTCAGCACGGCTGCCTGCTGGCGCGCCGCGAGGGGGTGCTGGAAGTAGTCCTCTGCTCGACCCCCTGGGCGGACGGTCCGCTCCCGGCGGAGCTGCCGGAGCATGCCCTGCTGCCGCGAGCCGAGGGCGGGCGACATCCGCTGCCGGTGACCGTGATCAACCATGTGCTGCGCCGTGGCGAGGCGGTGGTCCTGCACGATGCGGCCCACGAAGGCGCGTTTACCGAGGACCCCTACATCGCCTGCTGCCGTCCGCGTTCGGTGCTCTGCGTGCCGGTGCGCCGCGAACACTTCGAGGGTGCGGTCTACGTGGAGAACAACCTGGTTGCCGGCGCCTTCAGCCGTGCCCGGGTGGAGGTGGCCGGGCTGCTTGCGGCGCAGGCCTCGATCTCCATCGAGAATGCCTGGCTGTACGAACAGGTGCAGGCATACTCGCGCACCCTCGAGGACAAGGTCGCGCAGCGCACCGCGCAGCTGCAGGAGCTGAACCAGGAGCTGCGCAATATCGCCGACCAGGATGGCCTGACCGGGGTGGCCAATCGTCGGCGTTTCGATGCCTATCTGCAGGAGTGCTGGCAACGGCTGCGGCGCGAGCAGGGTCCGCTGTCGCTGGTGTTGTTCGACGTCGACGACTTCAAGCGGTTCAATGACTGTTACGGGCACCAGATGGGCGATGACTGCCTGGTCATGGTGGCGTCCGCCGGGCGCGAACAGCTGCAGCGGCCCGCGGATCTGGTTGCGCGCTACGGCGGCGAGGAATTCGTGGCCATCCTGCCCGATACCAATGCCGACGGGGCGGTACGGGTGGCGGAGCAGCTGCGGCGCGGGGTGGAGGCCCTGGGGGTACCGCATGGCCGGTCTTCGGTCAGCTCGGTGGTGACGGTCAGCCTGGGTGTGGCCACGCTGTTCCCGGGGCCGGAGGTGAGCCCGGACGAGCTGCTGCGCCGCGCCGACGCGGCGCTTTACCGAGCCAAGGCGGAAGGGCGCAACCAGGTCCTGGTGGCGGACGGCTGAGCGGTGCCCGGGTCAGAAGACCATCTCCAGTCCGAGGCCCAGCGCCCAGGCCTCGCGCCGGTCTGGCTCGTGATCACCGCGCGGCCAGAAATGCCCGAGGATGACCTCGCCGATCATCCAGTCGCGATAGACGGGCTGGCGATAGGTCCCGCGCAGGCCGTATTCGCGGACCTTGACCGGGCGGGCGGTCTCGCCGTTGGCCAGTGCCTCCAGCGAGATCTCCTGTTCCGGGCCGAAACGGTGAAATATGCCCAGGGCCGTCGACCAGGCCGCCCCGCGCGTCTCGGTGCTGACGGTGGCCGAGTTGCGCCAGCGGAACGCGCGGCGCTCGGTGAGCGCGTGCGCCAGATCCAGCGAAGTGGTGGCGCCGACGCCGTCGCCGGTGGCGATGAACAGGGTCTCGCGGAAATCCAGTGTGGTGGCATCGGTCGGCCAGAAGACCCGGCGATAGCGGGCCTGGGCATACGGCTTGTATCCACCGCGAATCCCCAGGCGCAGATCGACATGCTCGCGCAGATGGTAACCGAGCCCGCCGAACCAGGTCTGGTCCTCGTCACGGTCCTCCGGCAGCAGGAGCTGCGCGCGCGAGAAGGTCTCCGGCTGGTCCTGCACCAGCTCGTCCTCCGCGCCGCGCCCGACAAACAGGTAGACGCGCTCGTTCACGTTGGGCATGGTCACGTCCAGCCGGAATCGTGCGGACGATTTGAAACCCTTGTCTTCGCGGTGCAGGCCACCCAGCTGTACGCGCCCGCCCACCTGACCTCCGCTGTCGTCGAACGGCTTGTCGCCGAACCACCCGTCCACGTTGCGGACCAGCCAGTAGGTCAGGTCACGCGTGCCCTCGCGCGTCTCGTGCAGCCATTGCTGCCGGGGTTCTTCCGCTTCGGTTTCCTCACTGGCATGTGCCAACGCCGCGCAGAGCAGGAGTATCGGGACCAGGAGCGGAGATCGGCGCATGCGGTAACCATCGGCATGAAGGGGCGGGATGTCGGCGCGCGGGTATCCGGCGGCGCGCGCCGTCACTGGACATTCTACGGCCAATCTGCCCCCGGGTTGGCATCCATGGACACCGCTGTTCGAAGACCGCGGCATCGGGGCCGCTCCCGGTGCACTCGGCCCCACGCTGCGCGCCGCGCGATGTTGTATCCTCGGTGCCGGTTTACCGTTGCTGCGTGGGTGTGAGCCGGTCCGGTGGGCCGGTTCGGGCAGGGGTGTGACATCCGAATACCGGGGGAGCCAGGGACGTGACGAATTGCGCAAAGGGATATGGGTTGATGACGTGGCTGGCGTTGCTGCTGGCCGGTCCGGGGCTCTCGGCCCAGGCCGGCGAACCGGCACCGTGGGGCGCGGCGGCGCCAGTGGAACAGGACTATCCGGGCCTCCGGGCGGTGTATGACGTGAGGGCGGGGACACCCGCGGCCCTGCGGGACGTGCTCGATCATGCGGCGTATCTGAGCCGAATGACCGATGATGATCCCTTCGACAGCCACATCGTGCTGGTGATCCATGGCGACGCACTGGACCTGTTTGCGCGCGCGCACTTCG
>SKNJ01000314.1 GCA_007120575.1 Thioalkalivibrio sp. | reverse complement strand
GGAGCTTCTCCAGGGCCGCGAGCCGAGCGTCCTCGGTCGCATCCACCAGGTCGCCCACACGCGCGCGCAGGCCCAGACGGCGATAGATCTCGATCTGCTCCGCGGCGGCCGCCAGGCTGGCATCGCCGGTCATCTCGCGCACCGCGACCGCCACGGCCTCGGGGGCGATATCCACTTCGTGCAGCAGGACCTGGGCTGCCTTGCGCCGGCGCATGTCCGGGGTCATCTCGCCCATCGCCAGGTCGCGGGTCACGAACAGCAGATCCGGCAGCAGGTCGATGGTATTACGCAGCTGATCGCGCGAGCGCTCCTGGCGCTTGCCCCGGGTGGCGTCGGCCACAAAGCGCGCGACCAGGCCGATCACCCCGAACAGCAGGGTGTAGACGGCGAAGAAGATGAAGTTCTGTGCCGGGGCGGCATGGCCGAAACCGAGGAAATACCCGCCCTGCATCGCCAGGAACGTGACCGGCCCCGCGGCCCACAGCAACTGGAGAAAGTTCAGCGACCAGGGCACCCGCCGCGCGGTAGCGGCCACCTCGGTGATGCGGCTGCGCCCGGCGGCCTCGATCAGGACGTGTTCCTGCGACTGCCCGGATGCCTCCGGGCTCTCCTGCTCCTGCTGCTCCCTGCGTTTGCGAAAGCGACCGAACACGCGCCCCTGCTCCATACCGAACCGCCACGGCCGGCATGGCCGAAGCGTCTTCCTTAGTGTAGGGAATCCGCAACGGGTTCACCCGCTGCGCAAGCGATCTGGCAGGCCCGTTCAGGCCGCGTCAGGGCCCTTCGCCAACGCCTCGCCCGGCGGGTCCAGGGTCACCTCCGGGGCATCGGAGCGATAGAGGTAGTCGCGGGTCAACGGCACCGCGTCCTGGGTACGTGACATCTGGATCTGGAACACCACCTGATCCCACCAGCGAAAAGTGCCCTCGCAGCTGGCCAGATAGAACTCCCACATCCGGCAGAAGCGCTCGTCGAAGCGTGTAACCGCGTCCGGTCGTATCTTCTGGAACCGCCGGTACCACTCCGCCAGGGTCTCGGCGTAATGCAGCCGCCAGTACTCGATATCGGTGGTACGCAACGGGGTCGCCTCCAGCGCCCCCATCACCTCGGACAGCGCCGGGGTGTACCCGCCGGGAAAGATATATTTGTTCAGCCAGCGATTCGAGGTCGCCGGCGGCTCCTGGCGACCAATGGTATGCAGTACCGCCACGCCATCATCGGTCAGCAGGTCGTGCACACGCCGGAAGAACGTCTCGTAGTTCGGGCTCCCGACATGCTCGAACATGCCGACGCTGACAATACGGTCGTAGCGATCATCGTGTTCGCGATAATCCTGGTGCAGAAACCGCACCCGATCCCCCAGCCCGCGCCGTTTCGCCTCTTCACGCGCGACCCGCAGCTGCTCCTTCGACAACGTGACCCCGTCCACCTGCACGTCGGCATGCTCCGCGAGATGAAAGGCCAGCCCGCCCCAGCCGCAGCCAATATCCAGCACCCGCATGCCGGGCTCGAGCACCAGCTTCTTGCGCAGCATCGCGCACTTGGCCTGCTGTGCCTCCTCCAGCGACATCTCCGGGCGCTCGAAATAGGCACAGCTGTAGAACATCCCGCGGTCGAGGAATCTCCGATAAAGCCACTCGTCCACGTCGTAGTGATGGGCAATGTTGCGGTAGCTGCTCGCGATCCGGTTGCCCTGCACCACCAGTGCCCCGAGCATGCGCACCAGGGGGTTCACCCGCTTTTTGAACATCGGTGCGAAGTTGCGCATCGCGACGTCCAGGAACACCCGCAGGCCCTCGGGACCCGCCGACCACAGGCCCTCCATATAGGTCTGGCCGACCTCGAAGCCCGGGTCACGCGCGATCCGGCGCAGGGCCGACTTGTCGTGCACGTCCAGCATGACCTCGGGGTCGCCGTTCCCGAATCGGCGCCGTGAACCGTCGGGCTCGCGAATCACCAGCGTCCCGTAACGCATGTACTGTTCCAGCATCCGTTCGATCATGCGCTCCCCCAAGCCCGCGTTCGTTACCACCCCGAATGTAGACGTAGTCTAAGTTATCGGCTGGGCGCGATCGATGCCCCCGCGGCCTTGCCTCCGGGTCCGGTATGGCGCTGATGAAAGAATACCGGAATCCCCCAGCCCTTGGCAGCCTGGCCTCCGGACACCTTTTCCGCATCGGCCAAAGCGGATACCCTCGGTCCTATGACGCTCAGAACCACCCAAGCCTGCGAGCAGTGCACCCTGCGCGAGCTGTGCCTGCCGCTCGGCCTGCCAGAGAACGAGCTGTGGCAACTCGACGAGATCGTGCAACAGCGCCGCCCGATCGCCAAGGGGGCGGCACTGTTCACCATGGGGTCACCGTTCGAGCATTTGTATGCCGTACGCACCGGCGCCCTGAAGATCGTCCTGATCGGGGACGACGGGACCGAGCAGATCACCGGGTTCGCGCTGTCGGGCGACCTGCTGGGGCTGGACGCGATTCACGACGGCACCCACCCGGTCAGTGCCGTGGCGCTGGAATCCACCAGCGTCTGCGCCGTGCCCTATTCGCATGTCGACAACCTCTCCGGGCGCCTGCCCACCTTCCGGCAGCACCTGATGTGCGTAATGAGCCGTGGGCTGGCCCATGACGAGAGCCTGCATGCCCTGCTCGGCCAGCGCACCGCGGAGCAGCGCCTCGCCACGTTTCTGATCACCCTGTCCGAGCGCCATCGTGCCCGCGGCCTGGCCGCCGACCACTTCCACCTGCCGATGTCGCGGGCCGACATCGCCAACCACCTGGGCCTGACCCAGGAGACCATCAGCCGCCTCCTCACCCAGATGCGACAGCAGGGCGTGATCTCGCTGCACACACGCGACCTGAAGATCCTCGCGCCCGAGACCCTGCGCGGCACGGCCGGCGTCACCCTGGACCCCGCCGCCAGCAGTGCCTGACGCTTCCCCGGAGGCCGCCGACTGCGGCGCCTTCTGGACCTACGCCAACACCCTCTGGGGCCACCCGCACGCCCGCGATATCCTGCTGCGCTGGCAGGACCGGTACGCGGTGGACGTGATCCTCGCGCTGTTCGCCCTTTGGTATCCGCGTGCCCTGCGACGCCAGCAGTGGCAGACACTGCAAGCCACTGCCCTGCACTGGCAGCAGACCCGCACCGGCCGTATCCGCGCGCTGCGCCGACGCCTGCACAGCCCACAACGCCACTCCCTGTACCGCGCCCTGCTGGAACTGGAGCTCCGGGCCGAGCGCCTGGCCGCCTGGACCCTGTGCGCACAAGCGCGGGATCTCGCACCCTCCAACGCCCCATCCGATCCGGCCGCCCGGCTCGCAATGCTGTTCCCCGCCCTGCCCGCGCACGAGATAGACACCGCGCTGCGCAGCTTGGCCCCCGAACGGTACCTGTAACGGCCCGACGGCTGCACGCAACGGCCGTTCCGGCTATCCTCCCCGACACATTGACCGCACACGGCAGGATTCATGTCGGATGATCTGCGCAGCCAGCTCCTGCAAACCGGGCTGGTGGACGAAAAACAGGTTCGCCAGGCCAAGGCCCACAAGCACAAGGCCAAAAAGGGCAACCAGAAGAAAAAGAAGGAGCGCGCCCAGGCCCCCGAACCGGGCCTGGCCGACGCGCGCAAGGCAGAGCAGGCCGAACGCTCGCGCCAGAAGAACCTCGAGAAACAGCAAAAGGCCGAACGCCGAGCGCGTCTCGCCCAGATCCGCGAACTGGTCGCCGGCAACCTGTGGCCGGTCCCCGGCGGCGAGGGCGCGGTGGACTATCACTTCCAGTACGCCGGCCAGGTCCGGCACCTGCCGGTTACCGACGAGACCCGCAAGCGCCTGGTCGACGGGCGCGCCGCCCTCGCCGCGCTTGAGTTCCGGCCGGAGAAGGGCTTTCGTGTCATCCCGCGCGAGATCGCGGACCGGATCCGCGAACGCGACCCCGAATGGCCGGTCGTCATCCCCTCCGAGACCGACGCCGATGCCAGCCCGGATCCCGATGACCCCTACAAGGACTACGTGGTACCCGACGACCTGATGTGGTGACAACACCCGTCAGGGGAACACCGAATCCAACGGTACATCCGCCACCCTGGCCCTGCAGGACGGGTTCCTGCGCGACCATGCGCATCGATCCTGCTTTCCCTCAGAGGAAAAGGAATTCGGCGAACCCGTACACCGCGAGCGTCACCAGCACCACCGCGACCACCGACAGCGGCGCGCCACCGCGCAGCATATCCGGCACGCGCAGACGATTGCTCGCAAACACGATCGCATTGGGCGGGGTCGCCACCGGCAGCATGAACGCGACCGAGGCCGCGAACGCCACCGGCAGGGCCAGCAGCAGGACCGGAACCTCCATACGCATCGCCAGCGCGGCCACCAGGGGCAGCAGGGTCGCCGCGGTTGCCGTATTGCTGGTCACATGGCTGAGGGTCATGGTTACCAGCACCGCGCCCCCGATCACCAGGATCAGCGGCCAGGCCTGGGCGGCCGCCAGCGCATCCGCCGCCAGCGCCGCGAGCCCGCTGGACTCGATCGAGGCCCCCAGGCTCAAACCGCCCCCAACCAGCAGCAGGACCCCCCAGGGCAACTCGCGGGTGTTATCCCAGGCCAGCAGCCGGCGCTGCTCGCGCGAACCCGAGGGCACCAGGAACAGTAACCCCGCCCCGAGGATCGCGATCCCCGCGTCGGTTAGCTCGATTGGCAGCCAGGCATCCAGCAGGGGCCGCGTCAGCCAGCAAAGCGCCACCAGCAGAAACACCGCCGCCACCCGCTGCTCGGCGACCGACCATGCCCCGATCGCGGCCCGTTGTTCGTCCAGCAGGCGGCCCAGCCCATCCAGCTGTACCCGATGCACCGAAAACACCCAGCGCGTCAGGATCCACCAGGCCAGCGCGAGCAGCACGATCGCCAGCGGCAGACCCAGTGCCATCCACTCGACAAAGGTGATCTCGATCCCGTGCCGCTCGCCGAGATAGGCGACCGCCAGGGCATTCGGGGGCGACCCGATGATGGTCGCCATCCCGCCGATGTTCGCGGCAAACGCAATGCCCAGCAGCAGCGCCAGCGCCGGGCGACGCGAATCGGCGTCGAGTCCGGCGCCGGCACGCGCGTCGCCGCGCTCGAGCAGCGCCAGCACCGACAGCGCGATCGGCAGCATCAACGCCGCCGTCGCAGTATTGCTGACCCACATCGACAATCCGGCGGTGGCCACCATGAACGCCCCGACCAGCCCGTGCAGGCCATGCCCCGAACGCCTCAGGATCATCAGCGCCATACGACGATGCAGGTCCCAGCGCTGCACCGCCAGTGCAATCGCGAACCCACCCATAAACAGGAAGATAATCGGGTTGGCGTACGGTTCGGTGGCCGCGCCCATCTCGACCACCCCGAGCAATGGCAACACCGCGATCGGCAACAGTGCGGTCACCGGCAGTGGCAGGGCCTCGCTGATCCACCAGGTCGCCATGAACAGCGTCAGACCCAGCACCTGCCAGGCATCCGGCTCGAACCCGGCCGGCGCCGGCACCACCAGAAACACCAGGAAGATCAGCGGCCCCAGCAACAGGCCGATCCGCGCCCGCCACTGCGCCGCATCCGCACCGCCGCGCGCGGCCGCGTCGCCCGGATTGTCCTCCTGCTGGTCAGTCATCGTCCGTCACCCCGTCACGCCGTCGCCCGGGAGACCATCGAAATCCCGGATTCCTCGTCCGTAGCGGCATCCGCCGCGTGGCGCGCGCAGGATAGCGCAGGACGCCAGAACGCCGCTCGCCTGCCCACGTGAAGACCGAGCGTGGCCATCGGGAATTGCATCCCCTCCGCAAGGTGACTATCGTTGTGGGGCTTAACGGCACGCCCGCCGCGCGGCGCGCCCGCCGTCTCGGAACACTTACCTTCAAGGAGTCGTCAACATGGCCTACGAACTGCCCGATCTGCCCTACGCCAAGAACGCGCTGGAGCCGCACATCTCCGCCGAGACGCTGGAATACCATCACGACAAGCATCACGCGACCTACGTGACCAAGCTCAACGGCCTGCTGCCGGGCTCCGAATTCGAGAACGCCTCGCTGGAGGACATCATCAGGAAGGCCCCGGCCGGCGGCATCTTCAACAACGGCGCCCAGGTCTGGAACCACACCTTCTATTTCAACTGCATGGGCCCGAACGGTGGCGGCGCGCCGTCCGGCAAGCTGGCCGATGCCATCAACAGCGCGTTCGGTTCGTTCGACGCCTTCAAGGAAAAGTTCAACGAATCCGCGGTCGGCAACTTTGGCTCCGGCTGGACCTGGCTGGTGCAGAACGACGACGGCTCGGTGGAGATCGTGAACACCTCCAATGCCGCCAACCCGCTGCGCGACGGCAAGACCCCGCTGCTGACCTGCGACGTCTGGGAGCACGCCTACTACATCGACTACCGCAATGCGCGCCCAAAGTACCTCGAGAACTTCTGGAATGTAGTCAACTGGGATTTCGTCTCCCAGCAGATCCAGTAGGCAAACCAAGGCTATAATTGGCGTCTTCCAGCCGCACGCGTGCGGCTGGACTGGACGCCCTGATCGAGCCGGCGGCCCCCCCGCCGGCTCGTTTGTTTCGGAGGAACCCATGAACGATGCCCTGCAGAACACCTACAAGCGCCTGCCGGTCGCCTTTGAACGCGGCGAAGGGGTCTGGTTGTGGGATACCGAGGGCAAGCGCTACCTGGATGCCCTGTCGGGCATCGCGGTCTGCGGCCTCGGCCACGCCCACCCCCGGGTCGCCAATGCCCTGTGTGAGCAGGCCCGCACCCTGATCCACACCTCCAATCTCTACCGCATTCCGCTGCAGGAGAAGCTGGCGCGCCGGCTGTGCTCACTGGCCGGCATGGAGCGGGCGTTCTTCTGCAACTCCGGGGCCGAGGCCAACGAGGCCTCGCTCAAGCTCGCGCGCCTGCATGCCCGCGACAAGGGCATCCGTCAGCCCAAGGTCGTGGTCATGGAGGGCAGCTTCCACGGCCGCACCCTGGCGACCCTGTCGGCCACCGGCAACCCGAAGATCCAGCAGGGATTCGAACCCCTGGTGGAAGGCTTCGTGCAGGTCCCGTACGGCGACGCCGAAGCGGTCGAAGCGCTGGCTGGCGACCCCGACGTCGTTGCTATCCTGGTGGAGCCGATCACCGGCGAAGGCGGGATCCACGTGCCCCCACCCGGGTATCTCCAGCGCCTGCGCGATGTCGCCGACCGCCAGGGCTGGCTGCTGATGCTGGACGAGATCCAGGCCGGTATTGGCCGCACCGGCCACTGGTTCGCGTTTCAGCACGCCGGCATCACCCCGGACGTGATCAGCCTGGCCAAGGGCCTGGGCAACGGCGTCCCGATTGGTGCCAACCTGGTGGCCGGGGCCGCCACTGACCTGTTCACGCCCGGCACCCACGGCACCACCTTCGGTGGCAACCCACTGGTCGCGCGCGCCGCGCTCGCGGTACTGGACGTGATGCAGGAAGAGGCCCTGTGCGAGCAGGCCGCGCGGCAAGGCGAACTGCTTCTGCGCCGTCTGAACGAACGCCTGGGCGACCTGCCCGGGGTCCGCGCCGTGCGCGGACGCGGCCTGATGATCGGCGTGGAGCTGGATCGGCCCGCCGGCGAACTGGTCACCACCGCGCTGGAACGCGGGCTGATCCTGAATGTCACCGCCGAACGCGTCATTCGCCTGCTCCCCCCGCTGATCATCCACGACGCGGAGGTAGAAACCATCGCCGACACCGTCTCGGACCTGGTGCGCGAGTTCCTGGCACCCCGTCAAATCAACGAGGTCACCGCATGAATCCGCGCCACTATCTCTCGTTTCTCGATCTTTCGGCCGAGGAAACCCGAGCAGTCCTGCAACGCGCGATCGAGCTCAAGCGTCAACAGCGCGAGGGCGAACACCACGACACCCTGCTGCGTGGCAAGACCCTGGGCATGATCTTCGAGAAGTCGTCCACCCGCACCCGGGTGTCGTTCGAGGTCGGCATGCAGCAACTTGGCGGCAACGCCCTGTTCCTGTCGCCGCGCGACACCCAGCTCGGGCGTGGCGAGCCGATCGAGGACACCGCGCGGGTTCTGTCGCGGATGGTCGACTGCGTGATGATCCGCACCTACGAGCACGAGAAGATCGAACTGTTCGCCCGGCATTCCTCGGTCCCGGTCATCAACGGACTCACTGACCTGGAACACCCGGCCCAGCTGCTGGCCGACCTGCAGACCTATATCGAACACCGCGGCGATATCGCCGGCAAGCGCGTGGCCTGGATCGGCGACGGCAACAACATGTGCCACAGCTACATGTACGCCGCGCGCAGCCTCGGCTTCCAGCTCGCGGCCGCCTGCCCCGAAGGCTACGACCCGGACCCGGCCGTGGTCGAAGCCACCCGCGATCACTTCGAGCTGACGCGTGACGCCCGTGCCGCGGCCGAGGGCGCGGACCTGGTGGTCACCGACGTCTGGGCCAGCATGGGTCAGGAACAGGAGAAGAGCGCGCGCCGCCAGGCCTTCACCGGCTTTTTCGTGGATGCCGCGCTGATGCGGCTGGCCCGCCCGGACGCGCTGTTCATGCACTGCCTGCCGGCCCACCGCGAGGAAGAGGTCTCCACCGAGGTGCTGGAAGGCCCGCAAAGCGTCGTCTGGGACGAGGCCGAGAACCGCCTGCACGCGCAAAAGGCCCTGCTCGAGTTCCTGATCCGGGCACGCCCGTAACCCCGCGGGCGGCCCGACGATCTGGCCACGCTCGCGAGGCACGCGCACCGCGCGTGTTCACAAAAATGACATAATGGACCGATAGACTCGCGCTCCCACACCTGCCGCGAGTCGTGCATGCCGGATGCCGACGTGACCGATCCCGAACTGTTCCTGAACCGCGAACTGTCCCTGCTGGCGTTCAACCGCCGGGTGCTGGAACTGGCCAGGGATCCCGGTTTTCCGCTGCTCGAACGCCTGCGCTACCTCAGCATCTCCTCCACCAACCTGGACGAATTCTTCGAGGTCCGGGTGGGCTCCCTGCGCCAGCAGGTCGAACTGAACGTGCATACCCCGGGGCCGGACGGGCTGTCGGCGGCCGAACAACTGCGTCAGATCAGCCCGCGCGCGCACGCGCTGGTGGATGATCAGTACCGCACCCTGAACGACGAGCTGATCCCGGCGCTTGCCGACGAGGGCATCCACTTCGTGCGGCGCACCCACTGGAACGAAGCCCAGAGCGACTGGGTACGGCGATTCTTCCACGAGCAACTGCAGCCGGTACTGAGTCCGATCGGCCTGGACCCGGCGCACCCGTTCCCGCGCATCCTGAACAAGAGCCTGAATTTCATCGTCACCCTGAAAGGCAAGGACGCCTTCGGCCGCGAATCGGGGCGCGCGGTGGTCCAGGCCCCGCGCTCCCTGCCGCGCCTGGTGCGCCTGCCCGCAGAGGTTGCCAGTGGTGACAACGACTTCGTGCTGCTGTCCTCCATCCTGCACGCGCATGTCGGCGACCTGTTCCGCGGAATGCAGGTCACCGGCTGCTACCAGTTCCGCCTCACCCGCAATTCCGACCTGTTCGTGCAGGAAGAAGAGATCGACGACCTGCTGAACGCACTGGAGGGCGAACTGCCGCAGCGCAACTATGGTGCCGGCGTGCGCCTGGAGGTCGCCGACAACTGTCCGCGCGAGGTCGCGGACTTCCTGCTCGGCGAATTCCGCCTCGGGCCCGACGACCTCTACCAGGTCACCGGCCTGGTGAACCTGAACCGCCTGATGGCCGTGTACGACCTGGTCGATCGCGCCGACCTGAAATTCCCGCCGTTCGTCCCTGCCCTGCCGCGTGCGGACGCCACGGGCGAGAGCATCTTCGCCAGCATCCGCGAACAGGACCTGCTGCTGCATCACCCCTATCAGTCATTCATGCCGGTGGTGGAATTCCTGCGTCAGGCAGCGGCGGACCCGCGGGTGCTGGCCATCAAGCAGACCCTGTACCGCACCGGTACTCAGTCCCCGCTGGTGGAAATCCTGACCGAAGCGGCCCAGGCCGGCAAGGAAGTCACCGTGGTGATCGAACTGCGGGCGCGCTTCGACGAGGCCGACAACATCCAGCTTGCCAACCGCATGCAGGACGCCGGCGTGCATGTCACCTACGGTGTGGTCGGCTACAAGACCCACGCCAAACTCGCCCTGGTGGTGCGCCGCGATGGCGACGCGCTCACCCGCTACGCCCATCTGGGCACCGGCAACTACCACTCCGGCACCGCCAAGGCCTACACCGACTTCGGCCTGCTGACCGCCGACCCCGCGATCACCGACGAGGTGCACCACGTCTTCCAGCAACTGACCGGACTGGGCAAGGTCTCGCGCCTGCACCAGTTGCTGCAGGCGCCGTTCAATCTGCACCCGGCGATCATCGAACGCATCGAGCGCGAGGCCGACAATGCACGGGCCGGTCGACCGGCCCGCATCGTGGCGCGCATGAACTCGCTGAACGAAACCCGCGTGATCGAGGCCCTGTACGCCGCGTCGCAAGCCGGCGTGCAAATCCAGTTGATCGTGCGCGGGATCTGCTGCCTGCGCCCCGGCGTGCCCGGGCTCTCCGAAAACATCGAGGTCCGCTCGGTACTCGGGCGCTTCCTGGAACACACCCGCGCGTTCTACTTCGAGAATGCCGGCGAGCCGGAACTGTATCTGTCCAGCGCCGACTGGATGCCGCGCAACTTCTTCCGCCGCGTCGAGGTCGCCTTCCCGCTGCGCGACCCGGCGCTGCGCGAACGCGTGGCCGAAGAATCCCTGTTCAACTATCTGCGCGACACCGCCACCGCCTGGGCCCTGCAGGGCGACGGCCACTACCTGCGTGTCCAGCCGCCCGCCGACCAGCCCGCCTACTCCGCCCAGCAGGAACTCCTTGCCCAGCTCGCCGGCACCCCGACCGTATAACGCCATGCCCCGGGGATCGGGGTTCGCGTCTGCCGCCAATCCGCCCGGATATTCGCCCGGATAGTCGCCTGCCAGGCAGGCTCCCACAGGGGCAAGGACCAGGGCGCATGGAGCGTCCCGGGACACGCCCTACCCGGACGGTCAGGCGGACTCCAGCTCCAGGCCGTGACGCGCCCACTCGACCCGTTCGGCCTCGAGGTCGGCGCGGGTCAGCGGGTGACGATCCAGCCAGCCCGGAGCAAAGCTCAGGCGCAGGGCCCCTGGGTCGGCCTCGATCCGCTCCAGCGGCAACGGATCCGGTGAGCGCGGACGGTGCAGCACGACCGCCAGGCGCAGCAGACAGGCCATGCGCAGCAGTACGCCGACCCGGGTCTGGCGCACGTCGTTCAGCAGCTTGGGCTTCAGCGCACGCCGGTGCAGGCGCACCAGCAGGGCCAGTTCGTGCTGCTCGGGCTGAGAGAAGCCCGGAAGGTCGGCCCAGTTAAGGATATATTCGCCGTGCTTGTGATACTTGCTGTGCGCCAGCGCCAGGCCAATCTCGTGCAGCTCGGCCGCCCAGTCGAGGCGCGCGGCATCATCCTCGGACAAGCCCCAGGGTTCGCCGGCCGCGGCCACCAGATGCGCCAGCGTAGCCTGCACCCGGGCGGCATGCTCGGCGTCCACCGCAAAGCGCCGCCGCAGGAGATGAATGGTCCGCGCACGCACGTCCTCGTGACGGAACCGCCCCAGCAGGTCGTGCACCACGCCCTCGCGCAACGCCCCGTCGGACGGATGCAGGCGATCGATCTTCAGGGCCTCGAAGATCCCCAGCAGTACCGCCAGCCCCCCGGCGATCACCGGTTGCCGATCCTCGGAAAGGTCCGGCAGGTTGAGGTCCCGGATCCGGCCCTGCGCAATCATGCGCTCGCGCAACTGCTCCAGCGCATCGCGGGAGATCCCCGGCGCCGCCTCGAGCCCCGCGGCGTGCACGATCCGGTCCAGCGCGAGGATAGTCCCGGAGGCGCCCAGCGCCTGCTGCCATCCGCGCGCACGGTACTCGGCCACCATCGGTTGCAGTTCCCGGCCCGCATGAATCCGCGCAGCCTCGAACGCCTTACGGCTCAGGCGGCCGCGCGCGAAGTGCTCGCGGGTGAAGCGCACGCAGCCCATCTCCAGACTCTCGGCCAGCTCCGGCTCGAAACGCTCGCCGATGATCAGCTCGGTGGAACCCCCACCGATGTCGATCACCAGGCGGCGCCCGCCGTCGTCCGCCAGGGTATGCGCAACACCGAGATAGATCAGGCGCGCCTCCTCGCGCCCGGCGATGATCTCCACCGGGTGTCCCAGGGCCGCCTCGGCCTCGTCCAGGAAGCGGGTGCCGGCCCGCAACTGACGCAGCGTGTTGGTACCCACCGCGCGGACCTGTGCCTGTGGCAGCTCCCGCAGGCGCTGGCCGAAACGTTCCAGACACCCCAGCGCGCGCTCGCGCACCGCAGCGTCCAGATGCCCCCTTGCATCCAGGCCACTGGCCAGGCGCACGGTCTCCTTCAGACGGTCGAGGACAATCAGTTCGCCGGCCCGCCAGCGAGCCACGATCATGTGAAAGCTGTTGGACCCGAGGTCCACCGCCGCGACCACGCGCTCGGTATCGGCAGGATTCATTGCGCGCGTTCCGGGCAATCGGCGAGACGTTCCAGCAACGTGCGCGGCAGGTGCCAGACCAGGCGCATCTGCCCCGGCAGGGCACCCTCCAGCCCCAGTGCATCCCCCTTGCCCAGGCGCACCGGCGAGGCACCGCTGGTCAGACCCAGCAGGCGGCCCGCCAGGGTCGAAAGATCCGGTTCATGCCCGACGATCACCAGCCGCCCATCCGCGGGCAGGCGCCCGGCCAGCGCCTCCAGTTCCAGCCCGGCCAGCTGCCCCGGGGCCAGCCATTTCTTTTCGCGTAGCGGGACGCCCAGGGCCTCGGCCAGTGGCCCCGCGGTCTGGCGCGCACGCAGATACGGGCTACTGACCAGCAGGGTGGGTGGCGACAGGCACCCGGCCAGGGCGCGCGCGATCGCCTGCGCACTGGCCTCCCCGCCCGCGGTCAACGGACGGTCGCGATCCGCGCCGGCAAACCCGGCCGCATCGCCCGCCTGGGCATGCCGCAGCAGGATCAGTCGTTCGCGCGCCATCGGTGGGCTCAGTCCGTATCCGGCCGCAACAGCAACAGCGAATACCAGGACTCCCCGGCCGACCACTCCTGTTCGCGGCGCAGGCCTGCCCCTCCCAGCAGAAGGTCGATCGCGGCGTCATCAAACTTGCGCGAGATCTCGGTACGGATGACCTCGCCGGCCCCGATCTCCAGGGTCACGGCCGGTTCGCTCACCTCCACCACCTGCGGTGCACGCGCCACCAGATGCATCTCGATGCGCGATCCCTCGCTGACAAACGGGGCGCGGTGCTCGAATTGTGCCGGATCGAAATTCGCACCCAGCTCACGATTGAGAACCGCGAGCAGGTTCAGGTTGAACGCAGCGGTAACCCCGGCGGCATCGTTGTACGCTCGTTCCAGCGCCGCCACCGGCTTGACCCGATCCAGCCCCAGCAGCAGGCGGTCCTGCGCGTGCATCGCCGAGCGGATCGCGCGCAGCACCGCAATCGCCTCGGCGTCCTCGAAATTGCCCAGGCTGCTGCCCAGGAACGCGTACAGGTGCGGCGTCGCCGGTTCGCGGTCCACCGCGGCAAGCGCCGCCAGGGCCGCGGTGTAATCCCCGCACAGGGCATCCACGGTCAGCCGCGGAAAGCGCTCCAGCAGGCGCTGCGCGGACTCGTCCAGGACTTCCTCGCAGACATCGTTGGCCACGTAATGCACGGCCGCGTGCGCACGCAGCATGGCCGCCAGCAGGGTCTCCGTCTTGCGCGAGGTCCCGCTGCCCAGCTCCACCAGCGTCGCCGCCCCGGCGCGGCGCGCGATCGCCTCGACATTGGCCTCCAGCAACTCGCGTTCCAGCCGGGTCGGGTAGTACTCGGGGGTATCGCAGATCGCGTCGAACAACTGCGACCCGCGGTCATCGTAGAAATACTTCGGCGGCAGGGAGCGCGGCGCCTCGAGCATCCCGGCACGAAAGTCCGCCACCAGCTCGGCATGCGGATCCCGCGTCTCGACGACATTCCGGGTATAACGATCGGGCAGACAAACAGCGGACGTATCGCCGGACATGCGGGGTTCCGTGTCATGGAGCTTTCCGGCAAGCTACCATGAATCCCGGAGCATCCCAACCAACCCGACAGCGCCGCCGCCATGTGCCGACACCTTGCCTATCTGGGCCCGCCCCTGCCCCTGCGCAGCCTGTTGCTGGACCCACCGCACAGCCTGGTGGAACAGGCAGTGGTTCCGCGCGAGCTGGTCTATGCGCGGGTGAATGCGGACGGCTTCGGCTTCGGCTGGTTCGACAGCACCGGCGAGGCCCGCCACTACCGACGCGCCGACCCGATCTGGCAGGACCCGAATCTCGAGACCCTGGCCAGCGAGCTGGCCCAACCGCTGTGGGTCGCGGCCGTACGCAGCGCCACCCCCGGCTTCGGTGGCGACACCACGAATGCCCAGCCGTTTGCCCAGGATGGCCTGGTGTACAGCCATAACGGCCTGATCAGCGACTTCCGGCCGAAGATCCGGCGCCAGATCCAGAATATCCTGGCGCCCGAGACCGAGGCCGGCATCCTTGGCACCACCGATTCCGAATACCTGTTCGCGCTGGTCCGCCAGTTCCTCGCCGACGACGAGAACGCAACCCTGGAGGGTGCCCTGGGCGAGGCCTTCTCCACCCTCGAATCGTGGCTCGAGCGCGAGACCGCGTTGCTCAACGTCATCCTGTCCGACGGACGCCGCGTGATCGCCAGCCGCCACGCGGTCAACACCAGTTGTCCCAGCCTCTACTACACCACCGACGACGAATTCTTCCCGGAGGGCTCGGTGACGGTCGCCTCCGAACCGCTCACCGACCCCGAACGCTGGCGCGCGGTCCCCTCCGGGCACATCCTGATCCTCGACCCCGACGAACCACCGGAACTCCTGGCCCTGTAACCGCCCGGGCATGTGCGACGCGACCTCGACAGCCAGCGCGACGAGTACCGCGCCATCCGACCTGCTGGAACGGCTGGCGACCCAGCACGCGCGCCTGAATGCCGCGCTGGAGACCACGCCGGCACACGCCTGGCGCAGCCAGTACCACCCCGACCTGAGCCCGATCGGCTGGCATTATGCCCATTGCCATTTCATCGAATCGGTGTGGCTGCACGAGCGCATCCGCGGCGCCCCCCCCGCGCGCACGCACGACTGGCATGACCTGTACTTCCCGGAGTGGAGCCCGAAATGGCGCCGCGGCGGCCGTCTGCCGCCACGCGACGAACTGCTCGCCTGGGGACGGGACTGCCAGCACCGCCATCGCGAATGGCTGGCATCGGCGGCGGACATCCGCGATCACCCCCTGCTGGCCCGCGATTATCTGACCGGGTTCCTCGCCCAGCACCACGCCATGCACCTGGAATCGCTGGAACAGGTGCGCTGGTTCATGCGCCTGCGCGAGCCCACACCCGCAACGGAGTCCGCGCTGGAACCCTGCCCCCTCGCGCAGGACTGGGTCATGATACCCGGCGGTGCGACCGCGATCGGCTCCCGCGCCATCACCGCGTTCGACAACGAACAGGGCAAGCACCAGCAGGAGCTCTCGGCGTTCCGGATCGCCGCCCGCCCGGTCACCAATGGCGAATACCTCGCCTTCATGCAGGACGGTGGCTACCGCAGGCCGGACCTCTGGGAGCCGCAAGCTGCACAGTGGCTCCGGCACCAGCAGATCGAGGCACCACTGGGATGGCGGTGCAACCGGCATGGCCGCTGGGTACAGCAACGTCCGGACAGGGTTTCGTCACTGCCCCCCGATGCCCCGGTGCTGGGGCTGTCATGGCACGAGGCACACGCCTTTGCCCACTGGGCCGGCGCACGCCTGCCGCACGAGCACGAATGGGAATGCGCGGCGCGCGCGGGGCAACTTCACGACACCGGCCAGGTCTGGGAATGGTGTGCCAACACCCTCTACCCTTACCCCGGGTTCCGAGCGTTTCCCTACGCGGAGTACTCCACGCCATGGTTCGACGGTAAACATCGCGTGCTGCGCGGTGGCTGTGCCTGGAGTGACCCGTTGCTGCGCCGCCCGACCCTGCGCAATTTCTTCACCCCGGAAAAGCGCCACGTATTTGCCGGCCTGAGACTGGCGCGTACGATGGAGGACAGCGCGCCCCATTCCGTTTCCGGCCGAGAGGATCGCCCATGAATACCGTGTACCCAAATCCCGGTGCCCGCCTCCTTCGCTCCGGGGTCGTGGTGTTCGCCCTGCTCGTCGGCGGCCTTCCCCTCGCGGCGCCGGCCGCTACCGATGGCACCACGCTGAACCTCTCGGCCAGCGCCGAACGCCAGGTCGAAAACGATCGCATGATCGCGGTACTCGCGATCGAGATCCGCGCCCCCGAGGCGCGTGACGCCGCCGCCGAAGTCAATCAACGCATGCAGGCCGCACTGCAACGCGTCGAAGCACATGCCGATGCGCTCGACTACCGGACCCTCGACTACTCCACCCAGGCGATCCAGGACCGCAACGATCGCAGCCAGATCGCCGCCTGGCGGGTCCAGCAGAGCCTGGAGCTGGAGAGTAGCGACTTTGACCGCCTGACCGATCTGGTCGGTAACCTGCAGGACGACGGACTCGCGGTACGCCAGATTCGCTTCTCCATCGCCCCGGAGACCCGCGAGATGCATCGGGAGGACCTGATCAACCAGGCCATGGACACCTGGAAGGAGCGCGCCCGGGTGATGGCACGCGCCCTGGGGGCATCCCATCTGCGACCGCTGGAGATGGAGCTGATCGACGACCGCTACAGCGGTCCGCAACCCATGGCCCTGCGCGCAATGACCGAGGCCGCGCCCGCCCCGGCGCTGGAGGCCGGGCATTCCACCCTGTCGGTGACCGTACGCGGCCAGGCCCAGGCCATCGGCACCGAGACCCTGCGCATCCATAGCCGCTGATCGCTCCCCCACGTCGGGGATGGCCCGACGCCGATTCGCCGGCAGGGCCGGCTCCTGCAGGGGCGGGGTGGATCGGATGCTGCGGGAGCGTGCCTCGCGCGCGAAGGGTCGGGATATGATCGCGTCGGCTGTTACCGGGCGAGGCGCAGGGTCAGTTCGCCGTCGGCGACCTCGATGGTCTCGATCCCGGCGCCCAGGTTGCGGAACGCGTCCAGTCCCAGCAGGTCCTCGTCCTTCATCCCGCCAAGCCAGGCATCCGGCAGCGGGATACCGGCGACGCTGACCCCGACCAGGCGCGCGCTCAGCCCCTCCTCGCCGGTCTCGAACCGCACGCCGGACCGCACGTTCAGTACTCGGCCGCCCAGCAACGGGACGTCCGGCGGCACGTCCACCCGCACCCGCGTGCTCACCTGCCCCGGAGTCAGGCGCACCACCAGGCGCCCGGCCAGCGCCGGGTCACGCGCGATCAGGGCGTTCAGCTCGCGTTCGCTGAACCGGATCTCGCGGGCCTCGTCCAGTTCCTCGTACAACTCGGGCACCAGCGGTTCGGCCTCCGCATCCAGATCAATCAGCGGGTCGGTCGTCGTGGCGTCCGGGCGTGGCGCGGCCTCCGCCGGCGCCAGGGCCCGCAACTTGGCCTCCAGATGGGCCTGTTCCCGAGCATCCAGCACGACCGGGTCAGGCTCGCCGGACTGCAAATGCACCATGCCCCAGAACCCGGCCCAGATCACGGCCAGAATCAGCAGCACGATCAGGTAGCGCGGCGGGCGCCCGGTGGAGCGGTACTGGATGGGTTCGGAGGGTTCGTCGTGTTTGGCCATGCCGGACTCCCGGAGAATCGGATCACGTCATGGTCGCACAGAAGCTGCCGGGCGGGGATGCAGCCACCCGGAGAACCCCTGTCAGAGGAAGTCGAACAACGACAGGCGGTTCACCTGGGTATAGGTCTGCTGCGCGGCCTGCAGCGCTACCTGCTGCTGGTTGAAGCGGCTGATCGCCTCGGCATAGTCCAGGTCGCGGATCTCGGACACCGCGCTGTTCAGGTCCACCAGGCGGTCCTCGTTCATCTCTTCCTGCTGATCAAAGGTACGCAGCCGGGCCCCGACCTCCGAACGGACATCACTGAAATT
>SKNJ01000088.1 GCA_007120575.1 Thioalkalivibrio sp. | reverse complement strand
TCGCGGGGGCAACCACGATGCGATCGGCCCAGCGCGCCAGGGCGATATGGTCCATGCCGGATTCGGCCTCGGCATCCAGCAGTTCGGTGCGTACCGGCGCGCCGGACAGGGCCTGGAAGGTCAGCGGGGTCACGAAGGCGCGGGCGCCCGCGGTCATCACGACACGCACCTCGCAGCCGGCACGCTTGAGCTCGCGCACCAGCTCGCAGGCCTTGTAGGCGGCGATGCCGCCGCTGACGCCGACCAGAATCCGGGGCTGGGTGTCGTGTTCCGTCATGCGCGGGATTCTAGCCCGGATACGCGATGAATTCGCGCAATACCCGGCTTGCGTTCGCTTGCGCCTTGCGGGTGTCACCGGCAAGCTTCGAACCATCCAGGCGCAAACCACAGGGAGGTGGGTATGGCGATCACGGATTGGCCGGCCGCCGAGCGGCCGCGCGAGAAGTTGCTGGAGCGCGGTCCGGCGGCTCTTTCGGATGCGGAGTTGCTGGCAATCTTTCTGCGCACTGGCGTCAAGGGGCGCAGCGCGGTCGATGTCGCGCGTGACCTGCTGAGCCGCTTTGGCGGGTTGCGCCCGTTGTTGCAGGCGGAGCAGGCGGCATTCTGTCAAGCGCCTGGACTGGGGGCGGCCAAGTATGCGCAGCTTCAGGCGGTGCTGGAGATGGGGCGGCGGCACCTCGCGGCGACCCTGGAGCGCGGTGAAGCGCTGACCTCGCCGAAGGCGACCCGGGAGTTCCTGGCGGCGCGCCTGCGCGACTATCCGTTCGAAGTCTTCGCGGTGCTGTTCCTCGACAACCGCCACCGCGTGATCGCGTTCGAGGAGCTGTTTCGCGGCACTATCGACGGTGCCTCGGTTCACCCGCGCGAGGTCGTGCGCCGCGTCCTGTATCACAACGCGGCGGCGGTCATTCTGGCGCACAATCATCCCTCTGGTGTCGCCGAGCCGTCGCGCTCGGATGTCTCGATTACGCGTCGCCTGATTGATGCCCTGGCCCTGGTCGATGTCCGACTCCTGGACCACCTGATCGTAGCCGACGAGATCGTCTCCCTCGCCGAGCGCGGTGAGTTGTAGGGGGCGGGGGCGCCTCTTTTCCGCGTCGCCGGTGGCTGGCCCTGGTTTGGCATCCGGTGGTTGCGTACCTTTGGCCGGCCGCCTGCTTCGGGGCGGTTGGCCTGCCCCGCGCGGCGCAGCAGGGCGGCAGGGCTCAGTCCCGCAGCGCGAGGGCCAGGGCGTCCAGCAGGGCGTCGATCTGCGCCGTGGTATGCGCGGCGGAGAGTGTGATCCGCAGCCGAGCTTCACCCTCGGGGACGGTCGGGGGGCGAATCGCGGGGACCAGGAACCCCGCGGTGAACAGGCGCTCGGCAACGGCGGTGGCGCGAGCGGAATCACCCAGGGTGACCGGCTGGATCGGCGTGACCGGGGACGGGTGCGGCAGGCCGAGACGATCCAGGCCCTCGCCCAGACGCCGGAGCAGGTGCTGCAGATGCCTGCGGCGATCCCCCGCCGCCTCGGCGATCTGCAACGAGGCGAGTGTGGCGGCGGCCAGTGCGGCCGGCATCGCGGTGGTGTAGATATACGGGCGGGCGGTCTGGATCAAGGTCTCGATCAGCGCGTCGGAGCCCGCAACGAAGGCCCCGGCCGTGCCGAAGCCCTTGCCCAGGGTGCCCATCAGGATCGGAATGTCGTCCGCGCCGAGGCCGAAGTGCTGGCAGCTGCCGCCACCGGTCTCCCCCAGCACCGACAGGCCATGGGCGTCGTCCACCATCAGCCAGGCGTCGAACTCGCGCGCCAGGGCGGCCAGCTGCGGTAGCGGGGCGAGGTCGCCGTCCATGGAGAACACGCCGTCGGTGACGATCAGGCGCTGGTTGTTGGTGGGTACCTTCTCCAGCCGCTCGCGCAGGTGCTCGATGTCGGCGTGGCGGTAGCGCTGGCTGCGCGCGCCGGACAGGCGCACGGCATCAATTAGCGAGGCGTGGTTGAGGCGGTCCTCGAAGACGGTGTCGTGACGCCCGGCCAGGACCTGGACCAGGGCCAGGTTGGCCATGTAGCCGGTGGAGAAGACGAGCGACCGCTCGCGTCCGGTGAAGCGGGCCAGCGCCTGTTCCAGTTCGTCGTGGGCGCGGGTGTGGCCATTGATCAGATGGGCGGCCCCCGCGCCGACACCGTACCGATCCAGCGCCTCGCGGGCGGCGGCGGCGACCGCCGGGTCGTCGGCCAGTCCCAGATAGTCGTTGGAGCAGAAGGCGATCACCGCGTGCCCGTCGATGACCTGTTCCGGGCGCTGCGGTCCATCCAGGACGCGGGTTCGGCGCCAGCGTCCCGCCGCGCGCACGCCGGCAAGCCGTTCTTCCAGGGAGATCTCCAGGGAACGGCTCACGGCCGATACCCGGCGCGCAGGAACACGGGCCAGTGCACGCGCGCCGGCACCCGCGGATGAGGCCAGAGGGCCCGCAGGGCTGGTTCGAGCGCGGCGAGCGGGTCGTGGCCCGCCGCGCGCGCACGCCGGATCGCCGACCAGGTACCGAGGTAGCCAAGCAGGGCGTCATGGTCCCACTCGCGCTCGATCCGGACCTCGGGGGTCTCGATCTCCCGCCACGGGAATGGCAGTTCGCGGTAGTGCGAGCGGATGTGGTGGCGTTCCTCCGGCCACCAGGGTGCGAGGGTGGAGTCGTGGAAGTCGCGCAGCAGGTGGTCGAGTGCCGGGTCTTCGGCGCGCAGCACGCCATAGCCCCAGACCGCCAGCAGCCCGCCGGGGCGCAGCGCGCGGGCGACCTCGGCGTGGAATTCCGCATGCCGGAACCAGTGCGCGGCCTGGGCAACGCAGGCCAGGTCGACGCTGCCATCGGCCAGCGCACAGGCCTCGGCGGCGCAGGCGACACGGTCGATCCGGGCATTGTCGGGCAGTGCGGCCAGCAGTGCCGGCGCGGCATCCGTGGCGATGACCTGCGCAAAGTGCGGTGCCAGGCCGCGTGCGGCCTGGCCGTTGCCGCTGGCACAATCCCATGCGCGGTCGTGCCGCGGGGTGCGCGCGGCGAGCCAGTCGAACAGCTCGGCCGGATAGTCCGGGCGGTGACGGGCGTAATCGGCCGCTACCGCCGAGAAGTGGTCGGGGAAGCCGTGGTTCACCGCCGGTCTGGCTCAGGCCGGCGCGGAAGCGGGCTGATCCGGTTTTATGGGGGCTTCCGGGCCGGCTTCCGGGCGCAAGCCCAGCCGCTCGAACAGCGCGAGGTCGTGGTTCTCGCCGGGGTTCGGTGTGGTCAGCAGGGTGTCGCCATAGAACAGCGAGTTGGCACCGGCGAGGAAACACAGGGCCTGCATCTCGTCGGACATCTCGGTGCGCCCGGCGGACAGGCGTACGTAGGAGGCCGGCATCAGGATGCGTGCCACGGCAATGGTACGCACGAACTCCAGCGGGTCCAGGTCCTCGATGCCATGCAGCGGCGTGCCCTCGACCTGAATCAACTGGTTGATCGGCACCGACTCCGGGTGCTTCGGCAGGTTGGCCATCTGCTGCAGCATGCGTGCGCGGTCGTGACGCGATTCGCCCATGCCCAGGATCCCGCCGCAGCAGACGTTCATGCCTGCCTGGCGTACGTATTCCAGGGTTTCGAGGCGGTCCTCGTAGGTGCGCGTCGAGATGATGTGGCCATAGAACTCGGGCGACGTGTCGAGGTTGTGGTTGTAGTAGTCCAGCCCCGCCTCGGACAGGCGTCGAGCCTGCTCGGCCTTCAGCATGCCGAGGGTCATGCAGGTCTCGAGGCCTTCATCCTTCACCGCGCGGACCATCTCGATCACGCGCTCCAGGTTCTTGTCGGTGGGGTTGCGCCAGGCCGCACCCATGCAGAAGCGCGTCGCGCCCTGGGCACGCGCATTGCGCGCCGCCTCCAGCACTTCCTCCAGCGGCAGCAGGCGCTCGCGCTCGATTTCGACCTCGTGGTGTGCACTTTGCGGGCAGTAGGCGCAGTCCTCGGGGCAGGCCCCGGTCTTGATCGACAGCAGTGTGCTGACCTGCACTGCGTTGGGGTCGAAATGCTCGCGGTGGATCGTCTGCGCGCGGAAGATCAGGTCGTTCAGGGGCAGGTCGAGCAGGGCCTCGACCTCGTCGGTGTTCCAGTCGTGGCGGGGCGTGCTCATAGATGGTGCTCCTGGTCGGCCTCGGCCGGGATTTCGATGTCGGCCCAGGGCTCGCGGAAGATCGTGATCAGGGCGTAGATCGTCCACGGCAGCAGGATCGCGGCGGCGACCGCCCAGTATGCCCGGTAGTAGTTCAGATCCGGCGGGAAGAAGGTGGCGACCACGATCAGGGCTCCCATCAGGGCGTAGTAGCGATAGGCTGCCCACTGGGTGTGATGGCCGACCCGCGGGTCCGGGTGATGTCGGTTCAGTGCATACACCAGCATCGAACCGCCAAACCACAGAATCAGCGGCACGATGCCGAGGATCGCCGCGATGATCGTGCCGACCCCGACGGTCTCGCTGCTGACCAGGAACAACGGAATCCCGGCCATCGACACGCTGATCAGGTTGCCGATGTCAAAGATGGAGGCGGCGCGGCGCGAACTGCGCCCGGAGACGGTCTTGGTCGCCATGGGCTAACCTGCAGGTAAAAACACGATGATATCATCATGGCGAATCCCCCTTCATCGCGGCCGGCAGGGCCGGCGGGCGACATGGCGTGATCGTATCGGGCGGTCGGCTTCGGGACGCGCTGGTCGAGGCGCTCTATCCCGCGCATTGTGAACTGTGCCTTGCTCCCGCGCCGCCGGGCGCGGCGCTTTGTGGTCCCTGCCTGGAGGACCTGCAGCGGGTCGTTCACCCCTGCCGCTGCTGTGCCAGCCCGTTGCCGGTGAGCGGGCAGTGTCCCGCGTGTGCCCGCCGGCCCCCGGTGTTGGACCGGGTCTACGCGCCATGGGCCTATGCCTGGCCCCTGGACCGGCTGGTGCTGGGCTGCAAGCATGCTGGTGACGCACGCTCCGAGCGAGTGCTGGTGACCCTGGCCCGGGTGGCCGCCGCGGAGCAACTGACGGCGGGCGAGCACCCGGACGTGGTGGTGCCGGTGCCGCTGCATCCGGTGCGTCTGCGCCAGCGGGGGTTCAATCAGGCCCAGCCGCTGGCACGTGCGGTGGCCGATATCCTGGGGGTGCCGGCCGCTCCGTGGCTGGCCCGACGGATTCGCGCGACGGAATCGCAGCAGGGTCTGGGGGCGCAGGCGCGACGCCGGAACGTTCGCGATGCCTTTGCGGTGGATGTCTCTGTGTTCCCTGATCTGGAGGGGGCACGGGTGCTGCTGGTGGACGACGTGGTGACCACCGGGGCGACCCTGAATGCCCTGGCGGCGACGCTGCGCGCGGCCGGGGCGCGGGGGGTGGACGCGCTGGCGCTGGCGCGCGCCTGAGCCTGTGGCTCTGCCCCGGCGCTCTGCCTGGCAATGGCTAGGAGCCTGTCGGATTTGGGACTGATCTGCTGCGCGTGCGGGAGAGCGGCCCCTTTTCCCGCTCTCTCTCGTTACAGAGTTCCCACTATGCGCCTCGAGAGACCAAAAAATGGCCTCACTCTCCAGCCTTACGCTCGCGGCGACCGCCCAAATCCGACAGGCTCCTAGCCCGGATATTTCATGAATTGCACGCGCCCTCGCTGGTCTCTTGGCCACACAGGGAATTTTCCTCAGTCGGCCGTATCGCCCCATACGGCACTCCTTCGGAAAATCCCCTGTG
>SKNJ01000125.1 GCA_007120575.1 Thioalkalivibrio sp. | reverse complement strand
ACCCAGTGGCTGGCTACGCCGTCCATGTGCGCAATGAGGCCGAAGCCGCAGTTGTCGCGCTCGAATTCGGGGCGGTAGAGGGTGCCGTTCAGTTGGTTCTGTCGCATCGGTGAACTCCGGTGACGGTTCGCGCTGCACGGCCCGTCGGGCTGGAAAAGAACACGGAAAAAGGCGCAGGAATATAGCCGAACCGCCATTCTCCCGGCAAACCGGGAGGCCACAAAGAAGCTGGGGGGCGTGCGGGGTTACTCGCGGACCACGCCCTGAACCGAGCCGATCGAGCGTATCCACGGCTCGCTGCGTCGGACCGCGTCCGGCAGGTCCGCGACCGCGCGTTCGGCGGCGGCGCGGCCAGGAAATACACCGGCCAGAACGACGACAAAATCGCGGTTTCCGACCCGGGTGGGGATGTAGCGGATCGCACCCAGGTTGTGCCGGTCGGCAAAATCCCGCGCGGTTTGCATGTCCGGTGCCGCCATGAGCTGGATGGTCATGGCGGCGGGGTCGCGCTCGGCCAGCCACGCGCGGTCGGTGTCCAGGCGCTCGCGGTCCGGGTCGGGTGTCGGCTCCGGTTCTGGTTCCGGCGCGGGCTCGGGCGCTGGTTCCGGTTCCGGTTCCGGTTCCGGTTCCGGGGCCGGTGGAGGTTCAGGAGTGGGCTCCGGCTCCGGCTCCGGCTCCGGCTCGGGCTCGGGCTCGGGCTCGGGCTCGGGCGGAGTTTCGATCGGAGTTTCGGGTGCGGGTTCAGCGGGCGGGGGTTGCTCCCGGTCGGCTGGCTCCGGGATGGACTCGGATGGCTCCGGTTCCGCGAGAGGGGCGGCCGTGCCAAACGGGTCGGAAACCGCGATGTCTTCGTCATCCCGGGTCGCCTCCGCGATCCGGGGTTCGGGCAGCGGTAGTTCCACGACTTCGCTGTCCATGGGCGCGGAGTCGGAGTCGAGCAGTTGCCAGGCCACTGGGGCGGCAATCCCCAGTGCGACGGTCGCCGCCACCGCCGGTACAAACCAGCGCTGGTTCCAGAACGGGGTGGTGGTCGGCAGAGGGGCGGTGTCCGGTGTTGCCGCGCTGGCCGATTCGGATTCGGGCGGGACGGAGGGCGGGGCAGCGTCCCCGCTGCCGCGTTGCTCGCCGGCCAGCGCGGTTGCTGCGGGCGTAAACTCGTCCTCTGCCTCCCGGGTGGCGTGCAGTCCGGATCCGGCGGGTTCCGGGCTCGAGGGTTCCCCCTGGAGGATCGCGGGTTCGCCTGTGGTGGTCTCGGCGGGTGGCTGCTCCGCGTGGTCCTCGGCCGATTCACCGGCCTCCGGTGCGATTCCGGGCAGGGTCGCGGTGATCCCCGGGGCGGCATCCGGGCGCTTTTGCCGGCACTGGCGCTCCAGCAGCTTGTTCGCCTCGCGGTTCAGGTTGGTCGGCAGACCCTGGCTGGCGGTCTGCAACTGGTTGACGGTTTCCTGGTCGAGCAGGTGCCCGGGGTCGTCCATGCCCGCAGCCTGCAGCCGGTGACGCAGATAGGCGGCGGTCTGCTCCAGGTTGAAGGCGCGCAGGCTCACGCGGGTGATCTGGTCCTCGTCGGTCGGCTCTGGCAGGTACAGCCGCCGACGCAGCAGGCCGGGGCTGCCCACCAGGACGATGCGGGGGGCGCGACCGTGCGACTCGAGGATCTCGGAGCGCATGCGCATCAGGTTGTTGACGATGTCGGTGCCGACCAGGTGGGCGTCGTCCATCGCGATCACCGGGGCCACGCCATCGGCAACGCGCGCGGCCAGCAGTTCGGTCAGTGAGCGGTCGGGGTCGTCCGCATTCTGCGAGCGCAGATAGTTGCGGATGGTCAGGTCCACCGCCTCGAACTGGGTGTTGATGCGAGCCTTGAACGCGATCAGTTCGAATGACTCGGGCAGCATGCCGAGCAGGCGCATCAGCTGCAGGCTGCGCCCGGAGCCGTTCTCCCCGGTGAGCATCACGATCGCGCCGGGGGCGTCGAGCGCCTGACGCGCGGACTCCAGCAGGCCGTCCAGCAGCGGATCGCTGTACACGAAGTGCTCGTCCGGGATGTCCTCGAACGGGGCGGTGTGCAGGCCCAGCTGTTGCAGGCATTGTTCGGAGAGCGCCATGGCGGAGATCTTCAGGTCAGGGTTCCGAGGTCGAACAGCCGCTGATGCTCGCGTATCGCGTGCCGGTCGGTCATGCCGGCAATATAGTCGGCGATCGCGCGGTGTGGCGCGTGCGGGTCGGTCTTGGTCAGGGCATCGGCATGGCGCTGGTATTCTTCCGGCATCAGGCGCGGGTCGGTGTCAAAGGCGTCGAACAGGTCGCGGATGATCTGGCTGGCCTTGTGCATCATGCCGTGAACCTCGTGGTGATAGTAGAGGTGCTCGCGCAGGAATGCCTTCAGGCCACGCGACCGGCGCGCTACTTCCGGGCTGAAGCGGATCATCGGTTCGCCGGCCTGGCGGGCCTCGTCGGGGCTGCCGGGCTGGTGCCGCGCCAGCGTGGTACGGCTGGTCGCAATCAGATCGGACACCAGGGTGTCGATCATGCGCCGTACCGTCTCGTGCTGTTCGCGGCGGGGTTCCAGGTCCGGATAGCGTTTGCGGACTGCCTCCAGGCAGTCACGAAACAGCTCGACCTCCATCAATTGATCCAGACTCAGCAGCCCGGAGCGCAGGCCGTCGTCGACGTCATGGTTGTTGTAGGCGATCTCGTCGGCCACGTTGGCCAACTGGGCCTCCAGGGTCGGTTGCCGGCGCTCGAGGAAGCGTTGTCCCAGCGCACCCAGATGCCGGGCGTTCTCGGTGGAGCAATGCTTGAGGATGCCCTCGCGTGTCTCGAAGGTCAGGTTCAGGCCATCGAATTCGGCGTAGTGGCGTTCCAGCAGATCGACGATGCGCAGTGACTGGAGGTTGTGCTCGAAACCTCCGTGTGCGCGCATGCAGTCGTTCAGGGTGTGCTGGCCGGCGTGCCCGAACGGGGTGTGTCCCAGGTCATGCGCCAGCGCGATCGCCTCGACCAGGTCCTCGTTCAGCCGCAGCGCGCGTGCCACCGAACGCCCGATCTGGGCGACCTCCAGCGAGTGCGTCAGGCGGTTGCGGAACAGGTCGGCTTCGTGGCTGATGAACACCTGGGTCTTGTATTCCAGACGGCGGAATGCGCTGGAATGCACGATGCGATCCCGGTCGCGCTGGAATTCGCTGCGATGGCGCGGCGCCTCCTCCGGGTGATCGCGCCCGCGCGAGCGAGTCGGGTCCGCGGCGTGCGGCGCCAGCCCCGTGTCGACCGCGGAAGGCACAGCCAGCGGGTCAGGCAACACGGGTGTCCTCGTGCAGGGTTGCATCGAGAGCCGCGGGATCGAACGCGTCGGTCAGTTCGGCCTGGCCGATCGCGCGCAACAGGACCAGGCGCAGCCGTCCGGCGCTGACCTTCTTGTCGATCGCCATCAGTTCGTGGAAGCGTTGCGGGGTCACAGCGGTGGGCGGCTCCAGGCTCAGGCCTGCGCGTCGGATCAGGGCCTCGGCGCGTTCGCGCTCGGCTGTATCCAGCCAGCCCATGCGCTCGGACATGCGCGCCGCCATGGCCATGCCGGTGCCGACTGCCTCGCCGTGCAGCCATTCGCCGTAGCCCATCCCGGCCTCGATCGCGTGGCCGAAGGTGTGCCCCAGGTTCAGCAGGGCGCGCTGGCCGGACTCGCGTTCGTCGGCCGCGACCACCTCGGCCTTGCAGGCGCAGGACCGGCGGATGGCATGGGCCAGGGCCTCCGGGTCCAGGGCGCGCAGGGCGTCGATGTGCTCCTCCAGCCAGGCGAAGAATTCGGCGTCCCGGATCAGGCCGTACTTGATGACCTCCGCCAGACCCGCCCGCAGCTCGCGTTCGGGCAGGGTCTTCAGGGTGTCGGTGTCGATGATGACGGCGCGCGGCTGGTGGAAGGCGCCGATCATGTTCTTGCCCAGCGGGTGGTTGACCCCGGTCTTGCCGCCCACCGAGGAGTCCACTTGCGCCAGCAGGGTGGTGGGTACCTGCACGAAATCGATCCCGCGCTGGTAGATCGCCGCCGCGAACCCGGCGATGTCGCCGACCACCCCGCCACCGAGGGCGACAATCCGGCTGCCGCGGTCCAGTCGCGCTTCCAGCAGGCGGGTCAGGATGGATTCGACCGTGGTCAGGGTCTTGTGTACCTCGCCATCCGGCAGCTCGATCCACAGCGGCTCCTCGCGGATGCCGCAGTGTCCCAGGGAAGCGCGTAGCGCTGCGCCATGCAGCGGCCCCACGGTCTCGTTGGTGACCACCGCGACGCGCTGCCCCTCGAGGGCCGGGCGCAGCCATTGCGGGTCCCGCAGGGTGGCGGGACCGATATGGATGGGGTAGCTGCGCTCACCCAGTTCGACATTCAGGTTTTCCATGCCGCCATCATAGCGTGCGCGCCGTGGCCGGGGCGAACGTCGGGGGGTTCCGTCCGGAGGTTGCCACGGCCCCTGCGGGGCCTCGCAATGACGGGGGGTAAGAAGCACCGTCATCGCGAGGAGCGCAGCGACGTGGCGACCTCCGTGGGCAGCCCCGGCGTCGGCCGGGGCGGGCGTTGGGGGTTGCGTCGGGAGGTTGCCACGGCCCCTGCGGGGCCTCGCAATGACGGGGGGCAAGAAGCACCGTCATCGCGAGGAGCGCAGCGACGTGGCGATCTCCATGGGCGGCCCCGGCGCCGGCCAGGGCGGGCGTTGGGGGTGCTTCCGAAGATGGCCGCGGCCCGTGCAGGGCCTCGCGATGACGGGGAGTGGATGTACGTCATCATCCAAAGGAGGCCATTTCTGCTCGCGGCCTGCAAAGGCTTTTGCAATTGGGGCGGGTTGGATTACCATAGGGAGTTCTGCACGGCTACCCGGAGTGCGTCCGGGGCCGGCTTTGCCCGTTTTTCTGAGATCCGTATACGGAGATTGTATGCCGCACGTTCGAATTCGCGAGAATGAGCCCTTCGAGGTTGCCCTGCGCCGTTTCAAGCGCACCTGCGAGAAGGCCGGTGTGGTGGCGGAAGTCCGCCGCCGCGAGTACTACGAAAAGCCGACGACCGAGCGCAAGCGCAAGGCCGCTGCGGCGGTGAAGCGCCAGCTGAAGAAGAATTCCCGCGACATGACCCGGCGCGTGCGCCTGTACTGACGTTTCCCCAGGGACCAGGCCCCGACACCGGGCCGTTGTCCCGGATTCCGAGGACTCCCCGATGTCGCTGAAGGGCCGGTTGCAGGACGACGTGAAACAGGCGATGCGGGCCCGCGAGCGGGAACGCCTTGCCACCTTGCGCCTGATTCAGGCCGAGGTCTCGCAATACGAGGTCGACGAACGCCGCGAGGCGGACGACGATACGGTGCTTACGATCCTGAATCGCATGCTGAAACAGCGCCGCGATTCCATCGACCAGTATCGCAAGGGCGGGCGCGATGACCTGGCCGATCGCGAGGCCGCCGAGATCGCGATCATCGAGACCTACATGCCCGAACCGCTCGACGAGACTGCGCTGGATCGACTGATCTCCGAGGCGATTGCGGAAACCGGCGCGGCTGCACCGGGCGATATGGGCAAGGTCATGGGGGTGCTCAAGCCTCGGGTGTTTGGCCGTGCCGATATGGGCGCGGTCAGTCAGAAGGTCCGTGCTGCGCTGGGGAATTCTTGACCGGCGCGCGCGGCGCGCGGAACGTTCCCTTTCCTGAACGCACAAGCGGTTGAACCCGGCGGCCCCGCGTCGTCCGGTTCCCGCCGGAGCGAGTGATCCATGGCTT
>SKNJ01000120.1 GCA_007120575.1 Thioalkalivibrio sp. | reverse complement strand
CGACGTCCGTCTGGATCCGGAGACCCTCTGCCCGCCGGATGCCCCGGAAATGATGCAGACAACCCACCAGAGTATCTTCCGCTAGGAGCCTGTCGGGTTTGGGTGATCGTCGTCGGGAGTGTGGCGGAGGTTCGGGACCGTTTTCCCGGTCTTTCGAGGTCCATGGTGGCGACGATGTGACGAGCGAGAGCCGGAAGAGGGGCCGTTCTCCCGCTGGTGGCGCCGGTCGGTCCCGAATCCGACAGGGCCCTCGGCGGGACGCAGAGCCGGGAGGCGGGGTGGTTGGCCAGGGCCAACCTCCCCGCCTTTTTTGCGTGGTGGCCCGGTACCCGTGGCGACCCGGGTGTGGCGGGAGGGCCCGGTGGTGAGTGTTCGCCACCTGTCCGAAGCGGCCCGTGCCGGCTCGCGCGCGAGTCCCGGGTTGGGGTTGCCGGCGATCGACCCCTGGCGCGGCGTGTTTCGGGACACCCATCTCGAAGGACGCTACCGGGAGCATCGTTCGCGCTCTATGCTGCACGGGTTTCTGCTGGTGCTCGTGCTGATGGCAGTGATGTTTGTTGCGGCCGCTCCGCTGGACCTCCGGCATCTGGACGAGCACGCACGGCTTGTGGCGCTCGGGGGGCGTTTTGTGTTCCTGGCGGGGCTTGTCCTCGTGGCCTTTCTGGCGCTTCGTTATCCGGACCGAATCGTGCATCTCGCACCGGCGACCGGGATATTCACCACGGCGGTGACGACGGGGTTGGCCCTGCTGCATGCTGCGGAGTTCGGTGCGCCGGTGCTTGTATTTCAGTTCGCGGTCCTTGCCCTGGTCTTCGTGCTGTTGTTGCCCAACACGCCGACCTGGCGGGTGCTGCTGGCGCTTTTCAATCTCGCCGGGATAGCCGTGGTGGCCGGGGCCGGTTTCGGTGTGGCGCCAAGTGACGAAATATTGCTGTCGGCGTTGCTGGTCTCTGGGGTGGTACTGGCCCCGCTGGTCATTGCACATCGCGAGGACCGGGTGCGGCGCGAGCAGTTCGGGGCGCTCGAGCAACTGGTCCACGTGGCGACCACCGATCCACTGACCGGGGCTGGAAACCGGCGGGCCTTCTTCGAGGCGGCAGACCGGGCCATCGCGCAGGCGCGTTCTCGGGGCGAGCCGCTGACGGTGGTGCTACTCGATCTTGACCACTTCAAGGCGGTCAATGACCGCTACGGCCATGCCGCAGGTGACGAGGTGTTGCTTGCCGTGGCCACCCGGATCTGGGCGCGCATGGGCGAGGGCGAGGAATTTGCCCGGCTGGGAGGCGAGGAGTTTGGCTTGCTGCTGCCCGGCACCGCGATGGCGGAGGCACTGGAACGTGCCGAGGAACTGCGCACGGCGCTGGCGGGAATGCGTGTGGAACTCCCGAAGGGGGAGGTGGCGGTGACGGCCAGTGTCGGGGTTAGCGAGTGGCGCGCCGACGAGCCCATCGATGCCACACTGGCGCGGGCCGACCTGGGCATGTATGCGGCAAAAAGCGCCGGGCGGAACTGTGTTTGCCGCGGGACGGAGGGCCGTGAGTGTGCACACTCATCCACGGGCGTCGTGTGAGTTCGTGAACCGCCGTTCTGGAGCACTGTACCGACAGAGGACATCCTCTTCGCGATTCGATATCGCGGGAGGTGTCGCGGGAGGCGGACTGTCGGGTCCGGTTCCAGGGGGTCCCTGTCGCGGGCACTTGCGGCGCGGGACATGGCATGATGACCCTCGCAGAGAGTCGCGAGGGACAGCGATGGCGACGACGTTGGCAGGCAGGTGCGGGGGCGGATACGGAGCCGTGCGGCATGCTCGAAGGCCGCTGCGTGACCTCGTACGGGTGGTCCTCCTGTGTCTTGTGATGTGGTCCGGCGGTCTGGTGGCGCAGGGGGACGACCGCGTCGTTCGCGTGGGTCTCTACGAGAATGTGCCGAAGGTGGGCACCGGTGAGGATGGTGTGGTCGGCGGGGTCTTCGTGCACCTGCTGGAGTCGATCGCGCGCCGTGAGGGCTGGACCCTTGAATATGCCCAGTGCGAATGGGCGGCATGCCTGCATGCGTTGCAGGACGGTCGCATCGACCTGATGCCGGATGTCGCGCTGACCGAAACACGGCACGAATTTTTCGGGTTTCATTCCATTCCGGTAACCCAGGCCTGGAGTCAGGTCTACGCGCCGTCGGGCACCGGGCTCGGGACTTTCGAGGATCTGGCCGGGCAACGTATCGCGGTGCTCGGAGGGTCTGTGCAGGAGGAATACCTGGAACGGCGCCGTACCGAAGGTCCTGGTCTGGATTACGAGTTGGTGCGTTTCCCGCAGATGGACGCGGTATTGGCGGCGGTGTCTGACGGACGGGCGGATGTGGCCGTGATCAACAACTTCTATGGGCGCCGCCATGCGCGCGTGTACGGTCTGGTCGAGACGCCGATCACCTTCGAGCAGGTCGGCCTGTATTTTGCTGGTCCGCGCCGCGGTCAGGAGGAGCGCCTGGCCGTGATCGATGCGTATCTCGAGCTGTGGAAGGACGAGTCCGGCTCTCCCTATCAGGTTGCGATGCAGCAGGCCCTGGCACCGCCCGAGCCGCGCAGATTGCCTGGCTGGCTGTTGCCCGCATTCGGTGTGGTGCTGGCGCTCGCACTGCTGTTCGCGGTGATGGCGGGCCTGCTGCGCTGGCGAATTCGATACCGCACGCGGGAGCTGGGTGCCGTCAACCAGCGTCTGCAACACCTGCTCGACAGCGCGCCGGTGGTGATCTACCAGTTGCGGGCCCGCAATCTGGAACCGGTATGGGTGAGCGCGAACATCGAGCGGCTGTTCGGGGTGTCGCACGAGGCGGCGCTGCGTCCCGGATTCTGGAGCCAGCAGCTCCACCCGGAAGACCGTTTGACCGTGTTGCGCGAGAAGGAGCGCATCCTCGAGCAGGGCTTCGGCGTGCAGGAATACCGCCTGTTCGATGGCTGGGGCAAGCTGCGCTACGTGCGCGACGAGATGCGGGTAAATACCCCGGATGTCCAGCGGGGCGAGGTCGAGATCATCGGATCCTGGACCGATCTCACCGCCAGCATGAACCAGGAGGAAGAGCTCCGGCAACTCACCCATTACGATGGCCGCACGGGTCTCCCTAATCGTTCCCTGTTGCAGGACCGTCTGGGGCACATGCTGGAACGTGCGCTGGCGGATAGTCGCGCGCGCTGGGTGCTGCTGTTGGATCTGGACCGGTTTCGGCACGTCAACGAGACCCTGGGGACCTCGGTGGGCGACGAAGTATTGCAGGGTGTGGCGCGTCGTCTGGGGCAGTACGCGGATCTAGAGGATACCGTGGCACGGATCGGGGCGGACGAGTTCTGCCTGCTGGTCGAGCACCCGCCCGAGGACGATGACAAGGAAATCTGGTTGGACGGCCTGCTCGAGACCATTCGGGAGCCATTCGCGTTGGCGGGGCGGTCCCTGGTGCTGACCGGAAGCGTCGGCTTGGGGGTGTTTCCCGAGGACGGAACGACCCGCGACGAGTTGCTCGCGGGGGCCGAGCTGGCGATGGAAAATGCCCGAGCACAAGGGGGCGATACCTGGCGCCGGTACGAATCGCGCATGGGCGAGCGTACCGAAAGGCGGCTGTTTCTGGAGACCGACCTGCGTCAGGCGATCGCGAATAACGAGTTCGTGCTGCATTTCCAACCACAATTCCATCTGGTCAGCGGCGCGTGTGTCGGAGTCGAGGTGCTGGTGCGGTGGCAGCACCCGCAGCGGGGCATGGTATCGCCGGCCGAGTTCATCCCGCTCGCGGAAGAAACCGGTCTGGTTGCCGCGATCGACCGCTGGGTGCTGGACGCTGCCTGTGCGCAGCTCGCGACCTGGGACAGGGAAGGGCAGCATATACCCGGCATCGCCGTGAATATCTCGGCCCGAGAGCTGCACGACGAGAAGTTGGTATCCGTGGTGGGCGAGATCCTCCAGCGCCACGGCATCCTGGCCGAACGACTGGAACTCGAACTGACCGAGACCATGATCATGGAGCAGCCGGAGCGCTCGCTGGCGGTGTTGCGACGGCTCAACACACTCGGCGTGCGGCTGGCGATGGACGATTTCGGTTCTGGTTACTCGAACCTTGCTCACCTGCTGCGTCTGCCCCTGCACGGACTCAAGATCGACCAGTCACTGGTGCGTGATATCGGGCATTCCCGGCATAACGAGTCGATTGTTCGTGCCATCATCGCGCTTGCCGAGGCGCTGGATCTCGAACTGATCGCCGAGGGTGTGGAAGAGGATAGCCAGCGCGACTTCCTGCTCCGCGAGGGGTGTGCGATCGGTCAGGGATTCCTGCTGGGGCGTCCGGTATCCGCTGAGGATCTGATGTCGCGCCTCAGCGAACATTGAGCACAGTCTTCAGAGTCTTCACTCGCGCTCACCCTGCCCGCAGTCTTCAGGACACCCACTTTCCGAGTCTTCCGAGTCTTCAGGACACCCACTTTCTGTTCCCGCTTTTTGTCGCACTATCAGAGACTTCAATAGGCGCTGGCGGAACAGGAATGGGCCGGCACGAGGGGGTGGCGTGGATAGAGGGCCTTGCTCGACCAAGGGATGATTCGCCCGCCAGCAATGCATGGGCTATGTTGCAAGGGACGGCCCTTGATGGACGCGTGTCTTTCCTGGGCTCGGAGCTCGTGATCCGTTTATCCACGTCCGGGAGGTATTTATGAAGTCGCTCTTGATGGTTCTGTTCGCCGGCTTGTTTCTGTTCTCCCCGCTTTGGGCTTCCGGAGATGACGGATCGGAGACGCCGGAGCTGGACCGGGAAACGTTGCAGCAGATGGTGCGGCACAGCGCGCAGGTCTTCCAACTGGAAGATGGCGTGAGCATCGAGGACGCGATCGAGTCGATGAAGTTGCGCGCGAATCTGAGAAACTTCCAGGAGGTGGCTGATTTGCCCCTGTCCGACCAAGTCGAGGCAATGGGAGGCGAGGGCAACTATATGCGCATCCTTGCGTTCTGCGACGCACTGATTGCCAACCGGATGGTGCAGCACGACATTATCTTTGCGAGCTTTCTGCCCTGTCGTATCGCGGTTGTCGAGGACGACGAAGGGCAGGGCTGGATCGTGACGACCAATATGGACATGATGCTGCACGCAACGGATCTGCCCGAGGATCTTGAGGAGATTGCCCGCGAAGTTCGCGACACCATCTACAGCATTGTGGAAGCAGGACGCACCGGGGATTTCTAGCGACTCTGCGGTTGGATCGGTCCTCGGCGCCTGCGGCGGGTCATGTACGACGGATGGCCGCACGGATCCGGTGAGCGGCTCCCCTGCAAGCGCGGTAGCCGGCCGTGTTGAAAGGACAAGCTACCGTTCGATGGCGAAAATCGACCGTTCGACGAATCCGGGCGATATTTGCTGGAAATCCACATCTCTTGTGCTAGTTTTGGCCTCGGGGGCAGGGATGCTCCCGGAGAGTCATCCTGGCAGGGAGGTTGGGGTGGCTCTCTTTTTTTGTGCGTCCGACAAGCCGTGCGCCTGGATTGGCGTTGCCCGTTTACCGATGCTGCCCCGGGGTGCTATCCGAAAGGTGCACTGCCTTGTCGTCGCGAGGTCTCGCGTGGGTCTGTCCTGACTCAGCGCCGGATGAGTGACCCGACATTGATCGGTCGCTTTCTCGGCGTTCGAGGATTGGGTGCCGGCAGTTCGCAGATCGGGAAAAGTTCTCGGGGTTTCCGACCGCTCAGCGGCTGAAATCGACCGTTCAACGATTTAACGCGATATTTGCTGGAAATCCTCATCTGCTGTGCTAGTTTTGGTCTCAGGGGCAGGGACGCCCCCGGAGAGTCACCTTGGCAGGGAAGCCGGGGTGGCTCTCCTCTTTTTTGTCTTCG
>SKNJ01000141.1 GCA_007120575.1 Thioalkalivibrio sp. | reverse complement strand
CGAGGCGGCGGGCCAGCAGGCGTTCGCCGAGTCCGAGATCACCATCCGTATCACCCTCGGGCGCGGCCAGGCCAGCGCCCGCAAGTACACCTGTGACTTGTCCCACGACTACATCCGCATCAATGCCGAGTACCGCTCCTGACGCGGGGGCAGCGCCCCGGCTCGAGGTGGCGGTGGGGCTGATCCAGGATGACGCCGGCCGGATCCTGATCGCCCGGCGGCGTCCGGACCAGCCTCTCGGCGGCCTGCGCGAATTCCCGGGCGGCAAGCTCGAGCCCGGCGAAACGGCGGACGTGGCGTTACGCCGCGAACTGCACGAAGAGCTGGGACTGCGGGTGCAACAGGCCGTGCCCTGTCTCGCCATCGAGCATGCCTATCCGGACGTGACCGTGCGTCTGCGTGTATTCCGGGTCGAGGCCTGGAGCGGGACACCGGTGGGCCGCGAGGGCCAGCCGCTGGACTGGCACGACCCCGCCGACCTGCATTCCGACGAGTTCCCGCCGGCGAGCCGCGCGATCCTGAACGCGGCGCGTCTGCCCCGCCGATACCTGGTCACTCCGTCGCCGGCTACCCACGGAGACATCCTGGCGATCGTCGAGCAGGTCGACGCCGCGTTGCGGCGCGGGGACATCGGCCTGGTACAGGTGCGCGCCCCGCGCCTGGGCTGCGAGGGCTATCGCGAGTTCCTGTGCCGGATTCGCGCGGTGGCCGAACGCTCCGGCACGGACGTGCTCGCGAATGCCCCGCCCGAGTGGCTCGCGGGGCTGCCGCCGGTCGGCATCCACCTGCCGGAACGGCGCTGGCGCGTGCTGGACGGGCGCCCTGCGGTCGCGGGCTGGATCGCCGCGTCGGTGCATGATGCCGAGGGCCTGCGACGGGCCGCGGCACTGGGGGTGGATTTCGTCGTGGTCAGTCCGGTCGCCGCGACCTCGAGCCACCCGGAGGCGGTTGTTCTGGGCTGGGATGGGCTGCACGCGCTGATCGCCGAGGCCCCGGTGCCAGTCTATGCGCTGGGCGGAATGGATCGCGCTGCCCTGCCGCAGGCGCGCGCGGCCGGTGCACAGGGGGTCGCCGCGATCCGTGGCCTGCTGGAGTGATCGCCTGCTGTCCTGTCGGGCTCCGGCCAGGGCAGAGCCACCGAAACATCCGGGCTAGGAGCCTGTCGGACTTGGGGCTGATCTGCTGCGCGTGGGCAGGAGAGTGGTCCCTTTTCCGCTCTCTCTCGTTACAGAGTTCCCACTATGCGCCTCGAAAGACCGAAAAAATCGCCTCACTCTCGCCACGACCGCCCCCCCAAATCCGACAGGCTCCTAGCTGATGCGCTCCAGCATGCCCCGGTGCCGAATCAGGCGCGCGAAACGCCGCCCCGTGTGATACCAGTGCAGCAGGACCGCCTCGCGCAACAGCACGCCCGGACGGCGTGCCCCTGCATGTCCACAGCGTTCCGCTGGACAGGGCCGCACCGATAATCCCAGCCCCCGCGCCAGCCCCACGGCCCGTGCCAGATGGAACCGGCTGGTAATCAGCACCAGTTCGCCGTCGCAGCCTCCGGGATCGCGCGCGATCAGGTCGCGCGCGTGACGCAGGTTCTCGAGGGTATGCCGCGATTGATCCTCGCAGCGGATGCGGGTCGCCGCCAGACCATGTTCGTGCAGCCAGGCAGCGCCCGCCGCCGCCTCGCTGGGGCCGGACGCGGAGGTCTGCCCGCCAAGGACCCAGATCCTTGCCTGTGGATTGCGCCGTGCCAGTTGCAGCGCACGCAGCAGACGGCGCCGGTAGTCGCGCCCGGGGCGCCCATCCTCCAGCTGAACCCCGAGCACCAGCAGGCAATCGGCGCGCCCCGGGCAGGTAGCATGACGCGCCAGATCGCGGACGCGCAGAAACACCAGAAGCAGCGTCAACCCGGCCGTCAGCAGGATCACCAGCAGCGACAGCGCCAGGGTGACCAGTCCGTCCAGCCCGACGCGTGCCGGGGAAACCCGCAGGGTCGCCATCGCCGGCCTCAGGCCTCGTCTTCGGGCGTGGTTCCGCCGGTGAATCGCACCCGGGCATTGCGGCGTCGACGCAGCCAGAAACGGATAGAGGCCGGCAGGGTCAGCGCGACATGCGCGTAATAGGCCGCCTGGAACGCGAGCATTGACCACTGTGCCCGGGTGGTGCGGTAGACATCGCCGGCCAGCAGCGAGATGACCCCCTGTTCCATGCGCAATGCATTGCTGGGCGCCATGAACAGCCGCCGCATCACCGGGCTGTTGAAGCGGTAGATCAGCCAGGAGAAGCGTCGCACCCCGCGCCGCACGTCGCGCTCGAAGGCCCGCAGATAGCGTGGCGCGCGGGCCGGGTCATCGAGACAGCGGTCCACCGCATCGGCCCCGCGAAACGCGCCCGACATTGCGATGTAGACGCCACTGGAGAACACCGGGTCGACGAACGCAAAGGCATCCCCGACCAGCAGATAACCGGGCCCATGGGCGGTGGAGGCGCGATACGAGAAATTTCCGGTCGCGTTGACCGGGCTGGCCAGCCGCGCCCCCTGCATGCGTGCGAAGGCCGGCGGACACAGCTCCAGGGTCTGCCACAGGAAGTCCTCGGGCGGGCAGTTCCGGGTTTTCAGGTACTCGGGGAAGCACACGGCGCCGACGCTCATCGCACCGTCGCGCAGCGGGATCATCCAGATCCAGCCGTGCCGGAACCAGTAGATCGAGATGTTGCCGGCATCGCGCCCGGGGCGGCGCGGCACAGCGTCGAAATGCCCGAAGATCGCCGCACTGTTGTGTTCGGCGTTGCGTTCCTTCAGTTCCAGGCGCCGGGCCAGGAAGGTGTCGCGGCCCGATGCGTCGACCACGAAATCCGCCTCGAAGGCGAGGGTCTCGCCATCGGCTGTGCGGGCAGTGACCTGCTGGGTACCGCCGCGCGCCGGGTCGGCCAACCGGACATCGATCACGTGGGTCTCCTCCAGCACGTGCACGCCGAGCCGGCGGCTGTTCTCCAGCAACAGGTGATCGAACTCCGAGCGCCGTACCTCGTAGGCAGCGGAGGGTGTGTCGGGGTTCAGGGCACGCTCGAAGTAGTAGGTACGCGGCGCATCCGGCGCCTCGGGGATGGTGAATTCGGCCCCGTACTTGGGGATTCCGATCTGCGCGATCGCGTCGGCCACGCCAAGCTCTGCAAACAACGGCAGGTTCATCGGCAGCAGCGATTCGCCGATATGAAAACGCGGGTGGCGAGCCTTCTCCAGCAGCACCACCTCGCGCCCCTTCTGCGCCAGGCGCGCTGCAATGGTCGAACCCGCCGGCCCGCCGCCGATCACCAGCACCTGACACCGCCCGCCGGGCACCGATGCGCTCGCTGTGTCCCCCAACTCCGGCCTCCCGGACTGTCATGCACGCCTGCCCGGGCCGCGCGCCGGTCCCGCTCGCGGACCACCGGGCCAACCCGACTGGTCGCGAGGGTACCACGGGGCCTTCGGGGTGGGTATCATCGGCCCCGCGAAGAACACTTCGGCATTCGCCGAGCCGCCGGGCGCCTCGCGCCGGCCCGACCACACCGCGTCGCAGAGGGAATCACGTGTCGGAACAGACCGCATTCGAACAGGAAGTCGCCGGGCTGATCGTGGACAGCCTGAACCTCGAGGAGGTAGCAGCCGAGGATATTGATCCCGAGGCCCCGTTGTTCCGCGAGGGCCTGGGGCTGGACTCGATCGACGCCCTGGAGCTGGCGCTGGCGATCTCGCGCGCGTACGGCGTGCAGATCCGTTCGGACGACGAGAACAACCGCCAGATCTTTGCGTCGCTGCGCGCGCTGGCCGCGCATATCGAGGCGAACCGGGCCCCGGTGTGAACACCCGGCTCGCTGCCAGCCTGGCGCTGGCCTACCCGGTCGCGGTGCTGATCGGGGTGCAGGCCGGGCTCCCGGCCCTGCCACTGGGCATCCTGGCGACCCTGGTCCTGGTGGCCAGCTGGCAGTCCCTGGAACCGCGCCAGCGCGGTCTGCTGGGCATCCTGCTGGTGCTCGTCGTGACGGTGCTGACCTCCACCCCCGGCGGGACCTGGCTGATGTACGCCCTGCCCGTCGCGATCCTTGGCGGGCTGTCGGCTCTGTTCGCGCGCTCCCTGCGCGCCGGGCACACCCCCCTGATCACCCGCTATGCCCTCGCCATGGGTGCCTCGGACCGACCGCCGGTGCATCGCTACACCCGCCGCCTGACCCTGGCCTGGGCCCTGCTGTGCGGGACACTCGCAATCCTGTCGGCATTGCTGGCCGTGCTGGCTCCGACGGCGGTCTGGGCGCTGGTGGCCAACGGCCTGAACTACCTGCTGCTGGCCGGGCTGTTCATGCTCGAATATCCGCTGCGCTCCTGGCTCCTGCGCGGCGAACCGCGGCATGGTTTCCTCGCCTACCTGCTGGAACTGGCACGCGTGGACCATCACCGGATCCTGAGGCAGCCATGAGCGCGACCCATCCACTGATGCTGGACCACCCGGCGCCACTGGCGCGGGTCGCGGATCGCGATATCTCGCGGCGTGCCTTCCTGGCCGATGTCCATGCCCTGGCCGGGCAGCTGCCGGAGGCCAGTGCCGGGTTCAATCTGTGTACCGATCGTTACCATTTCGCAGTCGCCTTCGCCGCGCTGGTGCTGCGCGGCCAGATCAATCTCCTGCCGCCCAACCGCTGCCGCACCACTCTGGCGGAACTGGCCGCACGCTTCCCCGACGCCCATGCCCTGGTGGACAGTGCAGACGTCGAAATCGCCGCGCCCTGCCGGTGGGTCGACGCCGCCGGGCTGCGTACCCCGGAAACCGGCACGGTCCCCGAGATCCCCCTCGACCAGACCGCGGTGCTGGCGTTTTCGTCGGGCAGCACCGGCCACCCCACCGCCCACGCCCGGCACTGGGGCGCGCTGGTCGCGGTCACCCGACAGGCACGTGCACGCTTCGACCTGGACCGCGATCCGGGGCAAACCCTGGTCGCCACCGTTCCCCCCCAGCACATGTACGGCCTGGAATCCACGGTGCTGTATGCACTGCTGGGGTATTCCCGTCTGCTTGCCGACTGTCCGTTCTACCCCGGTGACATCCACGCCGCGCTGGCGGAAGCCGGCCAGGCGACGCTGGTCACCACCCCGTTCCATCTGAACACCTGCCTGCGCAGTCCGCTCGACTGGCCACCCACCCGCCGCATCCTGTGTGCCACCGCACCGCTGGACCCGAACCTGGCGGCACGCGCGGAGACAGGCTTCCATGCCCCGCTCCGGGAGATCTACGGCTGCACCGAGGCCGGGGCCATCGCCAGTCGCGAGCCCACCCGGGACACCACCTGGATGACCTACGACGGGGTGATCCTGGAGCGCGATCCGGCCACCGGTCTGGCGCGCGCGCAAGGGCCACAGCACCCCGATGCGGTACTGCTGCCCGATCACATCGAACCTCTGGACGAGCGGCACTTCCGCATGCAAGGGCGCCTCGCGGACCAGCTCAACATCGCCGGCAAGCGCGCCTCGCTGGCCGAGCTCAACCAGCGCCTGAACGCGATCCCCGGGGTGGAGGACGGGGTCTTCCTCGCGCCCGCGGCCGACCCGCGGAGCAGCCACGTGCAGCGCCTGGCGGCGCTGGTCGTGGCCCCCGGTCTGAGCGAGCAGGAGATCCTGACCCGGCTCGCGGAGAGCATCGACGCGGTCTTCCTGCCGCGCCCGCTGGTGCGCATCGAGGAACTGCCGCGTACCGCCACCGGCAAGCTGCCCCGCGAACGGCTGCTGGACCTGCTGGCCACGCAGGGCGAGTGCGCCTGACAGCCGATGCCGAACTTCGCCATCCAGTCGTCGCCGCACACCATCCCCGCCAGCCACCCGGCACTTCCGGGCCACTTCCCCGGGCAGCCGGTCACGCCCGGGGTGGTCCTGCTGGCGCACCTCGCCGCGGCCGCACACGAACATCACCTGGGCGAGATTCGCGCGATCCCGCGCCTGAAGTTTATGCACCCGCTGGGTCCCGGGGTCGCATTTTGCGTGGAGATCGATGCCCCCGGCCAAGGCGGCCGGCGCGCGTTCCGCATCCGCGCCGGCACCGGCGACGACACCGCGTTTCCGGGAGCACCCCCGGTGGTCTTCTGTGCCGGACAGGTCATCCTCGCCGACCCCGCGGCATGAGCCGCTCCTGGTTCAAGCAGGCGGAACGCGGCTCGCCCCTGGCCCTGCGCATCATCCTGTGGGTGGCCCTGAACCTCGGACGCGGCCCCAGCCGCGCCCTGCTGTATCCGATCACCGCCTATTTTCTGCTGCTCGCGCCGCGTGCGCGTCGTTACAGCCGTGACTACCTGGCGCGGATACTGGGTCGCGCCCCGCGTCTGCGCGAGGTCGCGCGGCACTTTCACACCTTCGCCGCGGTCATTCTGGATCGCGTGTTCCTGCTGGCCGGCCGGGAGGATTGTCTGGACATCCGGGTGCATGATGGCGAGATCTTCCTGCAACAGCTCGAAAGCGGGCAGGGCGCGATCCTGCTCGGCTCCCACCTGGGAAGTTTCGAGGCCCTGCGCGCGCTGGCGGTGGGCCGCCACGATTTCCCGGTGCGCGTGCTGATGTATACCGACCACAACCGTACGATCACGCGCCTGCTGGAGGCGCTGAACCCGGCAGTGGCCGCGTCGGTGATCCCGCTGGGGCATACCGAGACGCTGATCCAGGCCAGCGAATGCCTGGAGCGTGGCGAGATGATCGGCACCCTGGGCGACCGGGTGGCCGAGAGTGACAAGACGGTGGCATGCCGGTTTCTCGGGGGCACCGCCCGGTTCCCGCAGGGCCCGTTGCTGATGGCCGCGGTCCTGAAGGTCCCGGTGATCCTGTGTTTCGGCCTCTACCGGGGGGGCAAGCGCTACGATATCGTGTTCGAACGCTTCGCCGAGCGCATCGACATCCCCCGGGGACAACGCGAGGCCGTGCTGGCCGAATGGGTCCAGCGCTATGCCGAGCGCCTCGAGGCCCGGGTCCGCGAGGCCCCCTACAACTGGTTCAACTTCTATGCCTTCTGGGACGACTCGCCGAACTGAGCGAAACAACGAGAGGGTTCGGCCCCGCCCGGCCCTGGCAGGTACCGCCGGCTGGCTGCTGCTCCTGACCCTGCTGCTGGCGGCGCCCGCTGGCGCCGCTCCGGACGGGGACCTCCTCGACCGGGTCCTTCAGGCACTGGCGCGCGATGCGCCTCGGCAGCTCGCGTTCACCGAGACCCGCGACGACCCGCTGCTTGATCTGCCCGAGACCCGCGAGGGCCATCTCGCCTTTGAGCCCCCGGACACGCTGGTTCGCTCCATCGCGGGCCCCGGGGGCGAGACCGTCACCATCGAGGGACGGCAACTGGTGGTCGAACGCCGCGGGTCGCGGCGCACCATCGATCTGGACGAACAGCCCGGTCTGGATGCCTTCGCCAATCTGTTCCGTGCCCTGCTCGGTGCGGATCGCGCCGCCCTGGAGGCGGATTTCGAGCTCGCCGTCAGCGGCGAACCCGACGCCTGGCAGCTGGAGCTGGTTCCGCGCGACCGCGCGCTGCGGCGGATGCTGCCGTCGCTGGAGCTGTCTGGCAGCCACGGCGAACTGCACCACCTGATCACGGTGGAGGCCGGCGGGCACACCAGTCGCATGCGCTTCCATGCCGCCAGCGAGGCCGATGCCCCGCCCGGTGCGGACTGACACCGGGCGCCCCATGACACCGGGTGTGCGTGCAATCCTCGGCCTGTGGCTGGGCGGTCTGCTGCTGGCCGCGCTGTTGCTGGTGCTGCGGGGCGAACTGATCACCGACCTGCGCGGCTTCACCCCCGACCTGGGCGATACCGCCGGTATCCCGCTGGACCCGGGGGCCGGGCCGGCCGGGCGCATGTTGCTGCTGGCGGTCGAGGGCGGTTCGGCGGAGCAGCGTGCCGTGGCCTCGGACGCCCTGGTGGACGCGCTGCGCGCCGACCCGGCGGTGGCCCGGGTACGCAACGGACGGCCCGAACTCGACGACCGCGCCCTGGAATTCGTACTGGCGCACCGCTATCTGCTCAGTCCCCGGGTCACGCCTGGGCAGTTCACGACCGAGGCCCTGAGCGCTCACCTTGGCGAGCGCCGCGAGGATCTCTCCAGCGCGGTCCCGCGGATGCCCCGGGAGCTGATCGCACGTGACCCGACCGCCGAGTCGCTGGCGGTACTGGAACAGCTGACCGCCCAGGCCGGCGCGGAGCGCGGTGCCCACGGGGTCTGGGTCTCCGCCGACGGCGGGCGTGCCCTGTTGCTGGTGCAGACGATCGCCGAGGGCATGGATCTGGATGCCCAGGCCGGCCTGCTGGAGCGCCTGCGGGATCAGTTCCGCGCGCTGGAGGCGGAGCACGCCGTCGCCGAGCGCTCCCTGGGCCTGCGGATTGGCGGCCCGGCCGCGATCGCGGTCGCGGCGCGCGACGGGATTCGTGGCGAGGTTGCGCGCTTCAGTCTGCTTGCGAGCCTCGCGCTGGCCGCACTGCTGCTGGGGGTGTTTCGCAGCCCGCACCCGGTCTGGCTCGCCGCGCTCCCGCTGGGCAGCGCGGTACTGGCCGGGGCGGCGGCGGTCACACTGGTGTTCGGGCACCTGCACGGGATCGCGCTGGCGTTCGGCGTGACCGTACTCGGGATCGCACTGGACTACCCCCTGCACCTGTTCGTACACCATGACCGCGCGCGGTCGGGCGGGGTGCGCGCCGTCGCGCGCGAACTGTGGCCGGCGATTGCGCTGGGTGCCGCCAGCACCATGCTGGTGTATGCACTGATGGCCCTGACCGACTTCTCCGGGATGGCCCAGATGGGCTTGTTCGTGCTGGTCGGCATCGCGGTCGCGGCCGCCACCACCCGCTGGGTGCTGCCGGTCCTGATCCCGTCGCATCTGCAACACGCCGGGATGCCGCTCGCCCGTGTCGCGCTACCCGCCTGGGTGCTGCATCCGCCCCGAGTCGCCCGCGCGGGGCTGGGGGGGCTGGTGCTGGCCGCGGTGGCCGTCATCGCGACCACCAGCCCGTTCCCGTGGGAGGACGACCTCGCGGCCCTGAGTCCGATCCCCGAGGAGCAGGTCGCGCTGGACCGCGACCTGCGCGAGGCCCTCGGGCTCCCGGATGTTCGCCATGCCCTGCTGGTCACCGCCCCCACCGCCGAACAGGCACTGCGTGCCAGCGAGGCCCTGGCGCCGTGGCTCGACGCCCTGCGTGCGGCCGGCGGGCTCGGGCACTTCGACCACCCGGCGCGCGTGTTGCCCAGCCAGGCCGCGCAGCACGCGCGCCAGGCCGCCCTGCCGGAGCCGGGCGTACTGCGCGAGCGCCTGGCGCGGGCGGGCAACGGCTTGGGGTTCAGCGAAGGCGCGTTCGAACCGTTCGTGGAGGATGTCGCCAGGGCCCGCGAACAGGCCCTTCTGGAACCCGAGGGCTTGCCGGACGGGCTGCTGCGCGGGGCTCTCGAACCCCTGCTGGTGCCGCCGGAGGCCGGCCCTTCCTGGATGGCCTGGATCCGCCTCGGTGGCGTCCGGGATCCGCAGGCCCTGGGCGCGCTTCCGGATCCCGATGCGCTGGTCGGTGCCCGCCTGCCCGCGGAGGCCAGCCTGCGCCACGTCGACTTTCGCCAGGCCTCGGAAGACCTGGTCACCGGGTTCCGCGACCAGGCGCTGGAGCGTCTGGGCATCGGACTGGTGGCCATCCTGGTGTTGTTACTGCTGGTCACGCGTGCGCCGCGCCGCAGCCTGCGCATCCTGGCTGCGGTGGTTTCCGGCCTGCTGCTGACCGTGGCCACCCTGATCCTGCTGGGGGTCTCGCTGTCGCTGTTCCATCTGATCGCGCTGCTGCTGGTGACCGGGCTGTGCCTGGATTACGCGGTGTTCTTCAGCCGTCCGCTGGCAGATGCGGCGGCACGACGGCGCAACTTCGTCTCGGTCTTCGTCTGTGCGCTGTCGACCCTGGTGGTATTCGGTCTGCTGGGGCTGTCCAGCCTGCCAGTCCTGCAGGCCATGGGTCTCACCGTGGTGCCAGGCGTGGTATTTTCCCTGCTCGCGGCTGCGCTGCTGGCCCCTGCCAGGGGGGCGGCAGCCGCAGGCATGCGTCACCCCGAACCTTGAACCACGGACACCAACGCCCCCTTCATGCAGCCGCTGGCCATCACCGCCCACACCCTGACCACCGCTGCCGGTACCGGCAACGCCGCCAATGCGCAGGCCCTGCGTGCCGGGACGACTGGCCTCACGCCCTGTGATCTCCCGTCGGTACACATGGATACCTTCATCGGGCGGGTTCCCGGGGTGGAGGCCATCCGTCTGGACGGCGAGCTGGCGCCGTTCCAGTGCCGCAACAATCAGCTCGCGGAGCTTGGGCTTCGTCAGGACGCCTTCGAGGCCGCGGTGGCGGCCGCGCGCGAGCGCTACGGGGCCCGGCGGGTCGCGGTGCTGCTGGGTACCAGCACCTCCGGGATCGCCGCGACCGAGGCGGCCTATCACCGGCGCGATCCGGACACCGGCGTTCTGCCACCGGACTACGACTATCAGCACACCCAGAACATGTTCTCGCTGGCGGACTATGTCGCGACCCGGCTCGGGCTGGCCGGCCCGGCGATGGTGGTGTCCACCGCCTGTTCCTCCAGCGCCAAGGTGTTTGCGGATGCCCGGCGCATGATCGCCGCCGGGGTGTGCGATGCGGCGCTGGTGGGCGGGGTCGACAGCCTGTGCGGGATGACCTTGTACGGCTTCAATGCCCTGCAACTGGTGGCTGCCCGTCCCTGCACCCCGCTGGACCGCAATCGTGCGGGGATCTCGATCGGCGAGGCGGCCGGATTCTTCCTGCTGGAACCCGCGGATGCCGGCCGCAGTACACCACGCCTGATCGGGCACGGGGAGTCCAGCGACGCCCACCACATGTCCGCGCCGCACCCCGACGGCGAAGGCGCCGCGCGCGCGATACAGGAGGCCCTGCGGCAGGCCGGTCGCGACCCGGCCACGGTGGACTATGTCCTGATGCATGCCACTGCCACCCCCGCCAACGACCGCTCCGAGGCACGTGCCCTGACCCGCACCCTGGGTGGCGGCGCGCGCGCCACCGGGACCAAGGGCATCACCGGGCATACCCTCGGCGCCGCCGGCGCGGTCGGCGTGGCCCAGGCGCTGGCCAGCATGGCCGGGGGCTTCGTGCCCGCGACTGCCGGTCTGGGCGAACCCGACCCGGAGCTCGGCCTGGATGCACGGGATCGCTCCGAGAGCCGGCCGGTCGACTGCGTACTGGTCAACGCCTTCGGGTTCGGTGGCAACAACTGTGCCCTGCTGCTGGAGGGGTCGGGCTAATGGCGACACTCGCACCAATCGGCCTGCACGCGGTGGGCCTGCTGGGACCCGGGTTGCGTGACTTCGCGCAGGCACGTCCGGCGCTGGCCGGCCGGGAGCCCCTGATCCCGGAGGCCGTCACCATCCCTCCAAGCACGCTGCTCCCGGCCAACGAGCGCCGTCGGACCACCCAGACCATTCGCCTGGCCCTGAAGGTCGCCGAGGAGGCGACCGAGGGGGGCGATCGCGAGCGGATGCGCAGCGTGTTCGCCTCCTCCAGCGGCGACATGGATATCATCGACCGGATCTGCGCGGCGCTCACCGAGCCGGAGCCGATGCTGTCGCCCACCCAGTTCCACAACTCCGTGCACAACGCCGCGGCTGGCAACTGGTCGATCGCCACCGCCAACCCGGCGCCGGCCACCGCGCTGTCCGCGTTCGACGCGACCCTGGCGGCCGGCCTGCTGGAGGCGGCGACCCTGCAACTCGCCGAGGGTGGCGAGGTGCTGCTGGTCGCATATGACGTCCCCTCGATGGACAGCTTCCGCGAGGTGCGCCCGGTGCGCGAGCCGTTTGCCGTGGCCCTGCGGCTCGGGCCCTGCGCCGGCGCGCGCTGGCAACTGGGGCTGGACTACACCGACGATACCCCCGTCACCCCCTGCGTCAGCCCCGAGCTGGAGGCCTTGCGCCAGGTCAATCCGGCGGCCCGCGTCCTGCCCCTGCTGGAGCGGCTGGCGCGCGACGCCGCGGCGGATGTTACCCTTCCTGCGCCCCTTGGACGCCGCCTGGGGATCCGCCTCGAACCTCTGGCCCGTAACCCCGAACCTGCCACGCCAAGCCATGGATAAGGACGCCATCTGCCGCCTGCTGCCGCATGCCGGAGCGATGTGCCTGCTGGACGAGATCGTCGCCTGGGACGCCGATTCCATCCACTGCCGGGCACATTCGCACCTCGCTGCCGACAACCCCCTGCGCGACACCCGCGGCCTGCATGCGCTGGCCGCGCTGGAGTACGGCTCTCAGGGCATGGCCGCGCACGGGGCCCTGCTCGGTACCGGCGGTCCCGCCCCGGCCGGCTACCTCGCGGGGGTGCGTGACCTGCAACTGTCGGTGGCCCGCCTGGACCAGATCGCACATCCCCTGGAGATCCGCGCGACCCGATTACTGTCGGACACGTTGAGCTCGATCTACGATTTGCAGGTACAGGCCGGCGAACACGACGTCCTCCGGGCCCGTGCCACCGTAATGCTGCAAGCGGAGACGCAGCGGTGACTCGGCGCGCACTGGTCACTGGCGCCAGCGGGGCCATCGGCGCGGCGATCGCCCGCCACCTGGCCACCACGGGCAGCGAGGTTGTGCTGCATGCCCACCGCAACCGCGCGGCGGCCGATCAGCTGGCGGAGGACATCCGTGCCGACGGGGGGCAGGCACGTGTGCTGGTATTCGATATCACCGATGCCGAGGCCGCACGTCAGGCGCTCGAACCGCTGGTCGCGGAACAACCGGTGCAGATCCTGGTACACAACGCCGGGGTGCACGACGATGCCCCGCTGGCAGGCATGACCGCGGCACAGTGGCACCGACCGATCGACGTGGGCCTGCACGGCTTCTACCACGTGATCCAGCCCCTGCTGCTGCCGATGATCACCACCCGCTGGGGACGGGTCATCGCAATCTCGTCGGTCGCCGGGCAACTCGGCCACCGCGGCCAGGCCAACTATGCCGCCGCCAAGGCCGGGCTGCATGGCGCGATCCGTTCGCTGGCACAGGAGGTGGCGTCGCGCGGCATCACCGCGAATGCGGTGGCGCCGGGGATCATCGAGAGCCCGATGAGCGAGGATGCCTTCGATGCCGATCAGATCCGGACGATGGTGCCGATGCGCCGCGCCGGGCGGCCCGAGGAGGTCGCGGACCTGGTCCGCTATCTGGCGTCCGACGGGGCGGGCTACCTCTCCGGGCAGGTGATCGGGGTCAACGGGGCGCTGGCCTGATCGGCCCCGGCCCGGTCATGGCTGGACCTGGTTTATCGTCTGGTGTTTGCCTGCCTTCGTCCGGCCACCTGCCAAGCGCTGGCTGGCCATGGTTCGTCCTCCGGTGTTTACGGTGGTTTCGTCCTGGCCGCCTGCCAGGCTGCGTGTGCCCCCCAGGGTTGGCGGCCGTGGGGATGATCGATGCAATGGGTTTCGGGACCCGCGCTGCGCACCCGCGTGCGATATTGGTCAGGGGGGATCGGGTTGCCGCTGCCAGGCAGTTCCGGCTGGCGCCGGGGTGACGCGGGAGCGTGCCGATCCGCGAGGAGACGGACCTGAAGGGGGTTGCCGCGGTGCGCGAATGGCGCAGGAGGCTGCGGCCGGTTGCGCTGGTGGTATTTCGTAGCGTGGCTGCGGTGGGTGATGGATCGGATTGGGGAGGTATACGTTGGGGCATGGGCGGATTCCGGGAAGTGCGCCTCTGGCGGGGCGATCGATCGGTCGGTAGGCTTGGAGCGCTTTCGCGAACCGGACAACAGCCGTGCCCATCGAGAAACTTCCCGAGCAACTGATCAACCAGATCGCGGCCGGCGAGGTCATCGAGCGCCCGGCCTCGGTGATCAAGGAGTTGCTGGAGAATGCCCTGGATGCTGGCGCGACCCGGGTGGATATCCGCCTGGAGCAGGGCGGGACCCGGCTGATTCAGGTCGCGGATAATGGCTGCGGAATCCACCGCGAGGAGCTGGCGCTGGCCTTGTCGCGCCACGCGACCAGCAAGATCCGCAGCCTGGAGGATCTGGAGGGCCTGCATACCCTGGGTTTCCGGGGTGAGGCCCTGCCGTCGATGGCCTCGGTATCCCGGCTGTCGATGACCTCGGCGGTGGCCGGCGAGCGCAATGCCTGGCGGCTGACCGGCGACGGTTCCGAGGTGATGCGCGAGCCGGCCCCGGCTGCGCACCCGCCGGGCACCACGGTCGAGGTGCGCGACCTGTTCTTCAACGTCCCGGCGCGCCGCAAGTTCGTGCGCACCGAGCGCACCGAATACGGTCATTGCGAGGCGGTGGTGCGCACTCAGGCCGTGGTGTGCCCGGAGGTCGCGTTTACCCTGCGTCACAATGACCGCGTGACCCTGGACCTGCCCGCTGCCGGGGAACCGGCCGCGCGGGTGGGGGCGCTGCTGGGCGAGACCTTCCTGGAACACGCAAGTCCGGTGGAGGAACAGCGCGCCGGGCTCAGCCTGAGCGGCTGGCTGGGGTCGCCAACCCAGTCGCGAGCGCAGCCGGATCAACAGTATTTCTTCGTCAATGGCCGTGCGATCCGCGATCGCGTGCTCACGGCCGCGGTGCGCAAGGCCTATCAGGACGTGCTCTATCACGGCCGGCATCCGATGTTCGTGCTGGCGCTGGAGCTGGATCCGGCGCAAGTCGATGCGAACGCCCACCCGACCAAGCAGGAAGTGCGCTTTCGCGAATCGCGGATGGTGCACGACTTTATCTTTCATTCCCTGCACAAGGCACTGGCGGCAGTGCGTCCCGGGGCCCCGCCGGCGGAACTCGCAACGTCGGGGCCAGGCCCGGGTTCGGAGCCGGCTCCGGCCGTGCCGCCGGACGGCGCCGGGCGGCCGCGTTCGCTGGCCGGGCTCGGGGTGCCGGGGTCCAGGCCGGGTTCCGTCCCCGGGCGGGATGCCGGTTCGTGGCCCGCGACGCGCTCCGGGGGTTCCGGGTTCGAGGCGGCCTGGGCCGCGTTCCAGCCACCGGCACGGGTCGCGGATGCAGGGGGGGGCGAGTATGGCGCTTCGGCGACGGACGGTGGGGACGACGACCCCGCGATGCCTCCGTTGGGGTTCGCGCTGGGGCAGGTGGCGGAGACCTTTATCCTGGCGGAGAATGCGCGCGGACTGGTCGTCGTGGACATGCACGCGGCGCATGAGCGGATTACCTACGAGCGCCTGAAACGGGAATGGGAAGGGACGCGGGTGACCGCGCAACCGTTGCTGGTACCGGAGACCCTGGAGGTTACCCCGGGCGAGGCGGATCTGGCCGAGGAGCGCGGCGAGGTGCTGGCGGAACTCGGCTTCGAGCTGGACCGCGCCGGGCCGACCACCCTGAACCTGCGGGCGGCGCCCGCAGTGTTGCGCGGCCAGGATACTGCGCAACTGGTGCGTGACGTGCTGTCGGACCTGGCCAGTACCGGGTTCAGCGCACGTGCCGAGGGGGCGATGAATGCGGTACTGGGTACCATGGCCTGCCATGGGTCCGTGCGTTCCGGCCGGCGCCTGACGTTGCCGGAGATGAACCAGCTATTGCGCGACATGGAGGCGACCGAACGCAGCGGCCAGTGCAATCATGGCCGTCCGACCTGGGTGGAGCTCGATCACAAGGCCCTCGACGGGCTGTTCCTGCGGGGCCGCTGATGACGAACAGCGCGCCGCCGGTGGTCCTGTTGTCGGGGCCGACCGCGACCGGGAAGACCGCGCTGTCGCTGGCCCTGGCGGAACGGTTGGAAGCGGAGATCGTGACCGTGGATTCCGCGCAGGTCTATCGCGGCATGGACATCGGCACCGCAAAGCCAGATGCAGGGGAGCGCGCTCGGGTCGCGCATCACCTGCTGGATATCCGCGATCCGGAGGATACCTACAGTGCCGCGGATTTCGCGGCCGACGCGCGTGCCTGTATCGACGCCATTCATGCGCGCGGGCACGTGGCCCTGCTGGTCGGTGGCACGCTGTTGTACCTGCGCGCGCTTCTCGACGGTTTCGACCCGATCCCGGTGGTGCCGGAGGACGTGCGCCAGGCGGTGCGGGCACGCCTGGCGCGCGCCGGCGCGGAGGCGCTGCACCAGGAGCTGGCCGGGGTCGATCCGGAAGCGGCCGCGCGCATCCATCCGAATGACCCGCAGCGCATTCTGCGCGCGCTGGAGGTGTTTGCGGCCACCGGGTCGCCGTTGTCGTCGTTCCAGCGGGGTGCCGAGGCCGCGATCCCGCAGGGCTGGGTGTCCCTGGCGCTGTGGCCGGAGGATCGCGGGGTCCTGCGCGCGCGCATCGCCGAACGCTTTGACGCGATGCTGGCAGCGGGCTTCGTGGACGAACTGAAGGCCCTGCGCGCGCGCCCGGGGCTGACGGCGGAACATCCCTCGCAGCGGGCGGTCGGATATCGACAGGGCTGGCAGTGGCTGGCCGGCGAGTTGGATTTCGCAACCTTCCGGGAACGCGCGATCAATGCCACCCGGCAACTGGCCAAACGCCAGTTGACCGGGCTGCGCCGGTTTCCGCTGCATGCCCGGCTGCCGGCCGGCCGCGCCAGTGTGACGGATGCCCTGGAAGCGGTGCACCGCGCCGGGCCGCGGGGGTAACCCGCTGACGATATGCTAATCTCTGAGGCATCCGCGCGGTTGGCGGATGGGCTCGCGAAAACGATATAAGGACCGCACAGATGGCCAAAGGGCAAATGCTGCAGGAACCGTTCCTGAATGCGCTGCGTCGCGATCGGGTTCCCGTCTCGATCTACCTGGTGAACGGCATCAAGCTCCAGGGGCAGGTCGAGTCGTTCGATCAGTTCGTGGTGCTGTTGCGCAGCACCGTGTCGCAGATGGTCTACAAGCATGCGATCTCGACCATCGTGCCCGCCCGTCAGGTGCGCATGAACCTTGAAGGGGAAGCGCCGGCCGAGGCCGAGGCGGAAACGAATGCCGGATCCTGAATCCATGCGGGGGTTTGCCTTCCTTGTTTGAGCGTCCCGACTCCACCGGCGATCGCGCCATTCTGGTGGCGCTGACCATCGGCGGGAACCCCGATATCGAGGCGCAGGTCGCGGAGTTCGAGGAGCTGGTCCGTTCGGCTGGCGCCGAGGTCCTGGCGGTGATCCGCGGTCCTCGCGACCGGCCGCATCCGCGCCTGTTCGCCGGCGCCGGCAAGGCCGACGAGATCCGCGCGGCGGTAGAGGCCCATGCGGCCGATGTGGTGATCTTCAACCATGCCCTGTCGCCCAGCCAGGAGCGCAATCTCGAGCGCCATCTGCAATGTCGCGTGCTGGACCGGTCGGGGCTGATTCTCGACATTTTTGCCCAGCGCGCGCGCTCCCACGAGGGCAAGCTGCAGGTGGAGCTGGCCCAGTTGCGCCACATGTCCACGCGCCTGGTGCGTGGCTGGACTCACCTGGAACGGCAGAAGGGCGGGATTGGTCTGCGTGGCCCGGGCGAGACCCAGCTCGAAACCGACCGCCGCTTGCTGGCGGCCCGCATCAAGCACATCGAGCGGCGACTGGAGAAGGTCGAGCGTACCCGTGAACAGGGGCGCCAGGCGCGTCTGCGCAACGAGATTCCAACGGTGTCGCTGGTCGGTTACACCAACGCCGGCAAGTCCACCCTGTTCAACCGCCTGACCCACGCGGACGTGTACGAGGCGGACCAGTTGTTCGCGACCCTGGACCCAACCCTGCGGCGGCTGGATCTGGCGCCGCACCAGTCGCTGATCCTGGCCGACACGGTCGGCTTCGTGCGCGACCTGCCGCACGAGCTGGTGGCCGCGTTCAAGGCGACCCTGACCGAGACCCGCGAGGCGGCGCTGCTGCTGCATGTCATCGATGCCGCGGATCCGGAGCGCGAGGCCAGGATCGAACAGGTAGAGGCGGTGCTGGCCGAGATCGGCGCCGAGGACGTGCCGTGCTGGCGCGTCTACAACAAGATCGACCAGCTTGAACATGCCCCGGCGGAACCGGCGGAGCGGTTCGGTAGCGAGGACAACGCCTTCTGGTTGTCGGCCCATACCGGCGAGGGCGTGGAACGCCTGGAGCAGTGCCTCGCGGAGTATTTCACCGAGGCGATGACCCGCGGCTGGATTGCCCTGCCAGCCTCGGCGGGGCGCCTGCGAGCCCGACTCTACGCGGAAAAGGCGGTAGAGGCCGAGCAGACGGCCGAAGACGGCGGATTGCGGTTGCGCGTACACTTGCCGGCACGCCGTTATCGGCAACTGCTGGGCGAGGCGGGGTTGGACCCCGAAACCGCGCTGATCGAGCAGGACACGACCGAACCACCACAGCATTCGACGGCGGTCGGGTCCTGGCTCTGATCCATGCAGGCTTTTGCCGGGCCGAAACCGGACAGTGCGTCCGGTCGTGCTTGCCCGGCCGGGGACGCCTCCCTAGAATGTCATCCCTTATGCCCGCCCGTGACCATCGTCGGTGGCGGGCGCACCTTGTGCGATAGCGACTGGAGTCCAGTTCATGCCCTGGAACGAACCGGGAAACAATAATCGCGACCCCTGGAGTGGGGGTGGCGGCCAACGCGGAGGCGGTGGCGCCGGCGGCGGAGGCGGTGGTCAGCCGCCTGACCTCGAAGAGATGATGCGCAAACTGTCGCGTCAGCTGAGCGGCATCTTCGGCGGCGGCAGCGGTGGCGGCGGTTCCGAATTCGGGTCCGGGGGCATGGGGCGCGGCGCACAGGCGCTGATCAGTCTGGGCCTGATCATTGCCGTGGTCGTCTGGCTGGCCTCCGGATTCCATATCATCTCGGAAGGCGAGCGCGGCGTGGTCCTGCGCTTCGGTGCGTTCCAGCAGGTCTCCAACCCGGGGCCGGGCTGGCACCTTCCCTATCCGATCGAGCGGATCGAGATCGAGAACGTCGATAACGTACGGACCATCCAGCATCGCGCGCTGATGCTGACCGGCGACGAGAACATCATTGATGTCGACATCGCGGTGCAGTATCGCGTCCTCGATCTGGTGGACTTTCTGTTCAAT
>SKNJ01000009.1 GCA_007120575.1 Thioalkalivibrio sp. | reverse complement strand
CCCGCGCCGCGGCGGCCCTGGCGGGCGCCAGGGCTGATCGCAAGCGGAGAGAACGGCCAGAGAAAGTGGTGCCGGCGAGAGGAGTCGAACCTCCGACCTATCGATTACGAATCGATTGCTCTACCAACTGAGCTACACCGGCGAAGCGCGACATGATAGCGAGGGCGGGGGCCGACAACAATCCCGGCCTTGCGCAGAGAGAAGCAGGCTCAGCGACTCCGGCGCTCGCCACCGACGCGGATGATCACATCCACGCCGAGCAGTTCCTTGCCTGCGGGCAGGGCCGGCAGATTGGAGATATCGACCCGGGCCGGATCCACGTCTTCCAGCTCCCCGGTATCAGTGTGGAAGATGTGGTGATGCGGATTCAGGTTGGAATCGTAGAACAGCTTCGCGGGATCGATCACGACCTCGCGCACCAGCCCCTTCTCCGCGAACAGGTTCAGGGTGTTGTAGACGGTCGCCTTGGAGACCCGCGAGGCCCTCTGTGCGAGCAGACTCAGGATTTGTTCGGCGCTCAGGTGCTGGTGGCGAGCGAATATCACGCGGGCGATTTCCACGCGCTGCTCGGTGGGCGAGATAGCGTACTCGCGCAGCCGCGCGCGCGCCTCGTCGACCGGCAGCAGGTTCGGATTGGATTGGCCCATAGTCATGGCCCGACGATATAACAGTGCCGCGCAGCAAGTCCAGATTCCGCGCAGGCACCAAGTCCGCGCGGGCGCATCCGGCTGCGGGCACGGTACAATGAAGGGGTTGGAGCGGGTGATGGGAATCGAACCCACATTCTCAGCTTGGGAAGCTGATGTTCTACCATTGAACTACACCCGCCCGAGCCGGGGATTGTATGCGCTGTTCCCCTCCGGCTCAATGGCACGCGGCCCGAACAACCCCGACGGACACCCATGCAGATTCAGCTCAACGGCGAACCCTACGAACTGCCCGAAGGACATCCGCCTACCCTGCGGCAGCTGGTCGAGGCACGCGGTCTGACAGGGCGGCGTCTGGCCATCGAGGTCAACGAACAGTTGATCCCGCGCAGCGAGCATGCCGGACATGTGCTGGCACCCGGGGACCGCGTGGAGATCGTCCAGGCCATCGGGGGCGGATAAACCCGCCCACCCGGCAAACGCTGCCGTCTTTCGCAACCATGACTGAAGGATTCACCATGACCTATTCGGCTGCCGCCGACGACCTGTTCCGCGTCGGCCCGCGCGAGTTCCGTTCCCGCCTGCTGGTGGGGACCGGCAAGTACCGCGACCTGGACCAGACCCGTGACGCGATCGAGGCCAGTGGCGCCGAGATCGTGACGGTCGCGATCCGGCGTACCAACATCGGCCAGAACCCGGACGAGCCCAACCTGCTGGACGTCGTCCCGCCGGAGCGCTACACCCTGCTGCCGAACACCGCTGGCTGCTTCACCGCGGATGATGCGATCCGCACCTGCCGGCTGGCTCGTGAACTGCTGGACGGCCACAACCTGGTGAAGCTGGAGGTCCTGGGCGACGAAAAGACCCTGTACCCGGATGTCTTCGAGACGGTGAAGGCCGCGGAGACCCTGGTGGCCGAGGGCTTTGACGTGATGGTCTACACCACCGACGACCCGCTGCTGGCAAAGCGCCTGGAAGACATCGGGTGCCTGGCGGTTATGCCACTGGCCGCACCGATCGGCTCGGGCCTGGGCATCCAGAATCGCTACAACATCCGCGAGATCGTGGAAAACGCCTCGGTTCCGGTGCTGGTGGATGCCGGGGTGGGCACCGCCTCGGATGCCGCCATCGCGATGGAACTGGGCTGCGACGGCGTGCTGATGAATACCGCCATCGCCGCCGCCGACGACCCGGTGATGATGGCCTCGGCAATGCGCCACGCGATTATCGGCGGGCGTCAGGCCTTCCGTGCCGGGCGCATGGCGCCGCGTCGCTACGCCTCGGCCTCCTCGCCGCAGACCGGCCTGTTCTTCAGCTGAGCATGAACGAGCACACCAATGCCGGGGTGGAGGACAAGCCGTTCTTCCGCCGCATACGCAGCTTCGTGCGCCGCGAGGGCCGACTCACGCCCGGTCAGCAACGGGCCCTGGACGACCTGTTCCCGCGCTTCGGCATCCCCCTGCCGCAGCCGCCCGCCGCACTGGATCTGGAGGCCCTGTTCGGGCGACGTGCCCCGGTTACCCTGGAGATCGGCTTCGGCGATGGCGAGAGCCTGGCGGAGCAGGCGGCCAACCATCCCGAACGCGACTATATCGGCACCGAGGTGCATCGCCCCGGGGTCGGACATCTGTTGCGCGAGATCGAGCGCTGCGGGCTGACCAACGTACGCGTCTCGGACCACGACGCGGTGGACCTGCTGGAACATTACATCGCGCCGGGCTGCCTGGACGGCGTGCAGGTGTACTTTCCCGACCCCTGGCACAAGAAGCGCCACCACAAGCGGCGCCTGATCCAGCCGGCCTTCATGCGCCAGGTAGCCACGCGCATGCGCCCCGGCGGCCGCCTGCACCTGGCGACCGACTGGGCCGAATACGCCGAATACATGATCACGGTGATGCGGGAGTGCGAAACATGGTTCGCGCCGGATGGCCCGGTCCCGGCGCCGGAACGACCACCGGAGCGGCCGGTGACCAAGTTCGAGCGCCGCGGGGAACGCCGCGGCCATCAGGTGGCCGATCTTCTCTACCGGCGCACCGACGAACCCGCCTGACGATACCTCGCGCCGGGATACCGGGTCAGACGTTCTTTATTACCAGCACGGGGCAGTCGGCGCCGCCGATCACGCGTTCGGAGACGCTGCCCATCAGCAACCGCTTGATCCCGGTCCGACCATGACTGCCAACCACGATCAGGTCGCGGTTATCGCGGCGCGCCACTTCCAGCAGGGTAATTTCCGGACGCCCCTCCTCGAAGGTCCCGCTCGCCTCGACACCCCGCTCGCGGGCCTCGTCCTGCAGGCGCTGGACTGCGTCCACCCCCTCCTTCCGACGCTCCTCGCTCTGGCCAGGGACCGCAATCGAGGCAATCGTCAGCGGTAGCTGGCAGTAGCCCGCCATCTCGATCGCGCCACGCGCGGCCAGGTCGCCCAACTCGGAACCGTCGGTACCGACCAGCAGGCCGTGCTGCGGCGGGTGCGCGCCACGCGGGACGACCATCACGTTGCAGGGCGCCAGCCCCACCACCTTGCGTGTGGCATCCCCCACCATGATCCGCTTGAGATCGCCGCGCTCGCGGCGTCCGGTCACGATCAGATCGGCCTGGTACTCCTCGGCGATCGCGACGATCTCCTGGTGGCGGTCCACACCGTGGCGCAGGATCGCGGAGGTCTCGACGCCATGCTCGCGGGCCTTCTTCTCGAGGGCATCCAGGCCGGTCTGGGCATTCACGCTGGCCTCGTGGCTGCGCGGTGGCGACAGGGCATCATGCTGGGTATCGGTGGGGATGATGCGCGCAATAATCAGGCGCGCCCCGCAGCGGCCGGCCACATCCAGCGCGACATCCTCGGCGGATTCGCTGTATTCGGAACCGTCGGTGGCCAGGACGATGGTCTCGAAACGGCACAGCGGGGCATCAGCATCGGACATTTACGGTCTCCAGAACGTGTTTTTTTCAGCATAACCGAGATCCGCGCAAACGCCAGCCGAGCATCGCCCGGCCGCTGGCGGCTAGCCCGGCTTTTGCGTCCGTGCGCGCGGGATGGAATAATCCCGCTCTTTCAAGGGAAAGGCGGACCGCATTTCTCCGCCCCGTCCCGCGGCTCGCGCCGGTCGCGGACTGCCTTCGGCTCCCGGCCCCGCGCCGTCCGGCACGCGGGCCCTCAGGACACGATACAACCATGGAAAACCTTACGCTGACCACCGAGATGATGGTGGTGCTCGCCCTGCTCGCGTTCACCATCTTCCTGTTTGTCTCCGAGATCATCCGCGTGGACCTGGCCGCCATCTCGGTGATGGTGCTGCTGGGTCTGCTGACGCTGGCGCCGGGGCTGGGGATGCTGGTCGCGCAGGACGATCTGTTCAGCGGTTTTGCCTCCAACGCGGTGATCTCGATCATCGCGGTGATGATCATCGGCGCCGGCCTCGACAAGACCGGGGTCATGCACAAGGTCGCGGCCTTCATCATGCGCGTGGGCGGCACCTCCGAGAAGAGCATCATCCCGACCGTTTCGGGCACGGTGGGTGTCATTTCCAGCTTCATGCAGAACATCGGCGCGGCCGCGCTGTTCATGCCGGTGATGAGCCGTATCTCCAACCGCCTGGGCATCCCGCTGTCGCGCCTGCTGATGCCGATGGGCTTCGCGGCGATCGTCGGCGGCACGATTACCCTGGTCGGGTCCAGCCCGCTGATCCTTCTGAACGACCTGCTGCCATCGGATATGGAGCCGTTCCAGCTGTTCGACGTCACCCCCATTGGCCTGGCCCTGCTGGCCACGGTCATCGTCTATTTCGTGGTGCTCGGACGCTTCGTGCTGCCATCGGTGAAGACCAAATCCACCCAGCGCGAGAGCGCGCAGGACTACTTCCAGCGTGTCTACGGGTTGTCCTACGAGGTTCACGAGCTGTTCGTGCCGGAGAACGACCCGCTGGTCGGGCGCACGGTCGCGGAGATCGAACGCGACACCGGGGTCGCGATCGTCGGCAGCTATGCTCGCGACCAGTTGCGGATCGCCCCCTGGACCGGTTTCGAGATCCAGCCCAACGCCCACCTCGCCGTGCTCGCCAGCCCGGAGCGCATGGAGCAGCTGTGCGCCGGGACACGCAAGCGCCCCACGACCCGCCTGGATGTGTTCGCCAATGCGATGGACACCAGCCGCTCCGGGGTTGCGGAGCTCGCGATTGCCCCCGGCTCGAATCTCGTCGGCAAGACGGTCACGGAATTGGCGATGCGCCAGACCTACGGCCTGTCGGTGATGCGGATCCAGCGCGGCAACGAGACCTATGGCGAAGGCCTGCGCGACATCCCGCTGGAGACCGGCGACATTCTGGTGGTGCACTGCACCTGGGAGTCCCTGGCGCGCCTGGAGAAGGACCGCGACTTCGTGGTGATCACTTCGGACTACCCGCGCGAAGAACTGGTCCCGTCCAAGGTCCCGCACGCGCTGTTCTTCCTCGCCCTGACCGTGGGCCTGATCGTATTCACCGACCTGATGCTGTCGGTTGCACTGCTGACCGGCGCGCTGGGGATGATTCTGACTGGCGTCATCAGCCTCGACAACGCCTACCGGTCCGTGAGCTGGAAGACCGTGTTCCTGCTCGCCTCGCTGATACCGCTGGGGATGGCGGTGGAGAATACGGGCACCGCCGCGTGGATCGCGCAAAACACGCTCGACACTTTGGGCACCGTACCGCCCTGGGTGCTGCAAGCGACGATCTTCGCCCTGGCCACCTTCTTCACGCTGGTCATGTCGAATGTCGGTGCCACCGTGCTACTGGTCCCGCTGGCGATCAACTTCGCGATTGCCGCGCAGGCCGCCGGGATGGATGCCGATCCGCGTGTGTTTGCGCTGACCGTCGCGATCGCGACCTCCAATTCGTTCCTGATCCCCACCCATCAGGTGAACGCCCTGATCATGGGCCCCGGTGGCTACCGGGTGAAGGACTACATGAAGGCGGGCGGGATCATGACCCTGCTGTTCGGCATCGTAGCGATGCTCATGCTGAACCTGATTTTCTAGCCCGGATGTTTCATGAATTCGCGTGATGATCGCGCAGAATATTGTCCGCACAGGGGATTTTCCGAAGGAATGGCGTATGGGGCAATACGGCCGACTGAGGAAAATTTCCTGTGCGGACAAGAGACCCGCGAGGGCGCGTGCAATTCATGCAACATCCGGGCTAGGGAAACATTGATCATCTTTCCCTTGGGGACACGCTGATAACGCCGCCAACCTCGGCTATTTTCAATCCGAATTTCGCAAACTGCACTGGCAAGGAGAGTCTCATGTCTCAGAAACACCCCGTGATCGCGGTAACCGGTTCCTCGGGGGCCGGCACCTCCACCGTCAAGCGCTCGTTCGAGGCGATTTT
>SKNJ01000083.1 GCA_007120575.1 Thioalkalivibrio sp. | reverse complement strand
GGCCTGGGTGGAGGCGGTTCGGCGATAGGTGGCACCGATCCAGGCGGAGCCATCGTGGCCGGGGATGCAGTAGCCCTGACCGGTGGCGACGAAGCCGCCCCAGTCCGGCAGGGGGGCGCGCAGCCGCGTCATCTGGCCGACCACGCTCGACAGGGCCGCCTGTTCCGGGCACAGCTCCGTTCCGCGGCGGGCGGCGGTGGCCACCACGACCGCGTCCCAGGGCGCTTCGGCGAGGCCTCCGTCGGCCGTGACTTGCAGGCCTTCGGGGCGTGAACGGATGCCGCGCAGCGCGGCGTCGCGGATCGGCGGGAGCCGTTCGCTCAGCGCGGTACACAGCGTCCGGAGGTCCACCGCGCAGCCGGTCGGGTAGTAAAGATGCGGAACATCGGCACAGGCGGGGCCCTCGGGGTCGAACAGGTAGCCGGTGTGGCCTGGACCCAGGGACCGCAGGCGTTCCACGCGCTTGCGCGCATGGGGGGAGACACCGTGAAAGGCGACACCCTCGGCCAGGATGGGGTCGGGTGTGCCCGAGGGACGGGATTCGCGCAGGCGTGCGAGGAGACCTCGGGTGGCGCGCATGCCGGCGAGGGCCAGATCGGTGATGACGGGATCACGTGGCTGGAGGTGCGGCAGGAGCACGGCGGCCGGGTTGCCCGAGGCGCCCCCACCGGCCCCGGCGGGGTCGGTAACGGTGACCTCGCAGCCCCGATCCTGCAGGGCCAGGGCGGTGGTCAACCCGGCCATCCCGGCGCCCGCGATCAACACCCGGGGGCGCGCGACCGTTTCGGGATCAGGGGCATTGTCACCGCCAAAGGTGCCGGTCAGGCGCTCGCGTTTCGGGCCGTGACCCGGTACGCGGTGCACCGAGAAACCCGAGGCCTCGAGGTCGCGGCGGACGTGGCCGGCGGCGGTGTAGGTGCCAAAGGTGGTGCCGGGACGCGACAGCCGTGCGATCTGCAGAAATACCCCGGTGTTCCACAGGCCGGGGTTGGTACGCGGGGCGAAGCCGTCCAGGAACCAGGCATCGATCTGGCCGCGTACCTGGGCCAGCAGCGGCGCGGCGTCGCCGAATCCCAGGGTAAGCACGGCATTGCCGCCGGGGAAATGAATGCGATGCAGGCCGGACACCGGCGGCGGGTACTGCGTGCGCAGCGCGCTGCTGTCGGCATCGTCCAGACCCAGGTGCTGGTGGACCCTGGCCAGGTCTTCCGGCGCCAGCGGGTGGGCTTCGAGGCTGAATAGCGAAAGGAACGCGCCGGGAGGGGCCCGCCGTCGCCATTCGGCCAGCGCGAGCAGGAGGTTCAGCCCGGTCCCGAAGCCGGTTTCGCCGAGGACGAAGCGGCCGCCACGGGCGAATCGCCGGGGAAGGTGATTTGCCTCGATGAAGACCTCGCGCGCCTCGGCGTCGGGGTTGTCCGAGCCGAAGTAGGTGTCGCCGTAGTCGGGGGCATACGGGAGACCCTCGCGCCAGGCGAGGCGTGCATGAGACAGGGGATCCGCCATCGCGGGCCGGATCGAGCTACTGGGTCAGCTCGTCGTAGGGCATGAACGCGATCTGGCGGTTGCGTTCACCCTGGTCGAGGCGCGCGATCAGTGCCTCGCTGATGCCCTGGAACTGCTTCAGCTCCTCGCCGGCCAGGGCCTCGCTCTCGGGCAGTTCGACGCGCATCGGATTGCGCGGGCGGTTGTTCACGTGGATCTCGTAGTGGAGATGAGGTCCGGTGCTACGGCCAGTGTTACCGGACAGGGCGATGCGCTCGCCGCGTTCCACGGTCTGTCCCGGTCGGACCAGCGTACGATTCAGGTGCAGGTAGCGTGTGGAGTAGCCCTGGCCGTGCTCGATCACGATGAAGCGACCGGCCAGCGGGTGGTTTTCTACCCGCGTGACCAGACCGTCGGCCGGGGCCTGGATCGGGGTGCCGATCGGCATCGCGAAATCGGTGCCTTGGTGCGGGGCAACCCGCCCGGTCACCGGATGGCGGCGCTGGGGGTTGAAGCTGGAACTGATGCGGTAGTTGCCGGAGAACGGGCGGCGGTCGAATGGGGGCAGCAGACTCTCGCCCTCGGGGGTGTAGAAGCGCCCGTTGACATGGCGTGCAGCCTTGACCTCGATCAGGTCCCCCCGGTAGTCGAACGCCAGCAGGCGCAGGTGGTGTGGCGTGTCATCCCCGACCAGGGTCTCGAGTTCGACCAGCAGGGTGAACTCGTCCCCATTGCGGGCGTGGGTGCGCACCGGCAGATAGCGATCCAGCAGCACGGTCAGGGCATTGACGGCCCGGCGCGAAAGATCGCTGCGCGCCGCGAGGGCCGCGGAGATGTTGCCGTCGATCTCGGCGCTGAGGATCATGTGGCTGATCTCCCGCCCGTTTTCCACGGTGCCGCGCTCGAAGTCCCAGCCGTCCGGTTCGCGGGTCCATTCATGGCCGCTGGCGCGGTCGGTCCACAGGCGCAAATGGGTCAGATAGCCTTCATCGTCGACCCGCCATTCGACCTCCTGGCCGGGACGGATCCGGTTGAGGATGCGGGCGTTCCCGTCGTCGTCCAGCAGGCGGTAGAGCGTGGCCAGGGGCAGATCCCACTCGCGTTCCCAAAGGTCGGTCAGGCGTTCACCGCCGGCCAGGGTGTGGCTCTTCCAGTCGGAGCGCATCTCCTCGGCAACCGGGGGCTGGTCGTCGAGATCAAAGGTCTCGTAGGAGGTAGGGAATTCCTCATCCGCCGAGGGACTCTGGCGGGGGCTGCCAGTCTCCGGCACGAAGGCGACTTTTCGGTGGGCCGGCGCGTCCGCCCGGGAGAGGTCCGGGAATCCGTTGGCTCCGGCGTTCGCGACCGGGGCATGCGGCATTGGCGAAAGCCTGCCGTTGCCGTGCGTGCCATCCTGCAGCGCAGTGATCTGGAGGGGCTGCGAGGTTTCGGCGGGCTGTGATGCAAACATCAGCGCGACCCCGAGACCGAGCGCGAGGCCAGCACTTCCCATCAGCACGATGGACCTGGTTTTGGACGCAGTCTTTTGCCGGACGGCCATGGACCCCAAACCTCGTGAATTTTGCGTTTTATACCATGTTTGCGCGGTCGAAGTGTCCGGTACGGGCCTGGCGCGCGCCCGTTTTTCTGCGAAGAGGTCTCAGGATCGGATTCCCACGCCCCGGTCGAGCAGCACCAGCGCGGCGGTGAAGAGTGCCACGATGAACGCGACGATGATCGCGAGTGACAGCAGGACCGGGAAGTCGCTGGTGCCCAGGCTGCCGTAACGGAAGGCATCCACCATGTACAGGATCGGGTTGAGCATCGAGGCCCCCTGCCAGAACCCGGGCAGCAGGCTGATGGAGTAGAACACCCCGCCCAGGTAGGTCAGGGGCGTGAGCACGAAGGTCGGCACGATGGAGATGTCGTCGAAGGTGCGCGCGAACACGCCGTTGATCAGGCCGGCCAGGGCGAACAGGATCGCGGTGAGCAGGGCGACCACCAGCATCACCAGGGCGTTGTGCACACTGAGCGGACTGAAGAACAGCGAGACCAGCAGGACCGCCACCCCCACGGCCATGCCGCGGGCGACCCCGCCGAACACGAAGCCGAGGATGATGACGGCGTTGGGAATCGGCGAGATCAGGAGTTCCTCGATGTGACGCTGGAACTTGGAACCGAAGAACGACGACACCACGTTGGCATAGCTGTTGGTGATCACTGCCAGCATGATCAGGCCCGGGACGATGAAGTCCATGTAGCGAAAGCCCTCCATCTCTCCGATGCGTTCGCCGATCAGGCCGCCGAAGATGATGAAGTACAACGCCGTGGTGACGACCGGTGGCAGGACCGTCTGTACCCAGATGCGTGCGAAGCGCAGGACCTCCTTGGTGACGATGGTGCGGAAGGCGATCCAGTATTCATGCAGGTGGAGCGGGCTCATGCCGGGTTCTCCGGTTGTTCGCTGGTGCCGCCGGCCCCCGGTGTCAGGTGGCTGGGCTCCTGGCCGCTGCGGGTCATGCGGATGAACAGCTCCTCCAGGCGGTTGGCCTTGTTGCGCATGCTCTGCACCCGGATGCCGGCGCTGTCGAGAACCTTGAACAGCTCGTTGAGGTGCTGGCCGCGGTGGATGTCGGCCTCCAGGGTCAGTTCGTCGATCTGGCGCAGCCGGATTCGGGAATCGCTGGGTACTCCAGTGACCGGCTCGGTCAGGTCGAGCACCATGGTCTCGGTCTCGAGCTTGGCCAGCAGCTCCTTCATGGTGGTGTTTTCGATGATGGTGCCGTCGTCGATGATCGCGATGTTGCGGCACAGCGACTCGGCCTCCTCCAGATAGTGTGTAGTCAGGATGATGCTGCGGCCGTCCTGATTGATCCGGGTGAGGAAGTCCCACATCGAGCGCCGCAGTTCGATATCGACCCCGGCGGTGGGTTCGTCGAGGATCAGCAGGCGCGGTTCGTGGACCAGCGCGCGGGCGATCATCAGGCGGCGCTTCATGCCACCGGACAGGGTGCGCGCCATGTCCTTGCGCTTGTCCCACAGCCCCAGCTCGGTCAGGTAGTGCTCGGCGCGCCGCCAGGCCTCGCGGCGGGGGATGCCGTAGTAGCCGGCCTGGTTGACCACGATCTCGCCAACCGGCTCGAAGTTGTTGAAGTTGAACTCCTGCGGGACCAGGCCGATCTGGCGCTTGACCGCCTGCAGCTCGCCGTCCAGGTCGTGGCCGAACACGCGGACCGAACCGCCAGTCTTGTTGATCAGTGAGGTGATGATGCCGATGGTGGTGGACTTGCCCGCGCCGTTGGGCCCGAGCAGTGCGAAGAAACTGCCGGGGGCGACCTCGAGGTCGATGCCCTTCAGGGCCTCGAAGCCGTTCTTGTAGGTCTTGCGCAGGCTGCGTATCTCCAGCGCTGGGGTCATCGTGCACATCCTGTCGGGCGGTTAGGGGGCCGGCATGGCACCGGCAGGGCGTTATTATGACGGTTTTGCCATCGATTCGAGGAAAGCCCCGTGGAGACTGTCTTTGTTGATCCGAGCGAAACCGCCATTCCGCTGGTCCCGGTGACCCGGGATTCGCTGGAGGCACGTCTGGAGGAGGCCCCGGCCCCGTGGCGTGCCTGGGTCGAAGCCGCCGGATTCCGGGCGGATGCGGGAACGCTGCTGCGCATTCCCGGTCCGGAAGGCCGGGTCGTGGCCGTGCTGGCCGGTTTCGATGCCGAGACGCCGCTGTGGATGCTGGCCGCGGCCGCCGAGTCGCTCGCCAGCGGCGAGTATCGACTGGATGCGCCCGGTCTGAGCCCCGCGCTGTGCGAACAGGCGGCGATCGGCTGGGGCCTGGGCCGCTACCGCTTCGATCGCTATCGCAAGCCGGAAGTCCGCGAGATGCCGCGTCTGGCATGGCCCGAGGGGGTGGATCGCGAACGGGTGCGCGCCTGGGTCGAGGCGATCGGACTGACCCGGGACCTGATCAACACCCCGCCAGCGGACATGATGCCGGCCAATCTCGCACTGATCGCAAAGGAGCTGGCGGAGCGCTTTGGCAGCAGCCTGCACATCATCAGTGACAGCGACCGGCTGGAGGAACAGTTCCCCTGCGTGTATGCGGTGGGACAGGCCAGTGTGCACGGTCCGCGGGTGATCGAGCTGACCTGGGGGCCACCGGACGCGCCGTCGGTGGTGCTGGTGGGCAAGGGGGTCTGCTTCGACTCCGGTGGTTTGAATCTGAAGCCCGGCAATTCCATGCGCCAGATGAAGAAGGATATGGGCGGGGCGGCGATCGTGCTGGGTCTTGCGCGTCTGATCATGGACCGGCAGCTTCCGGTGCGACTGACCGTGCTGGTCGGGGCGGTGGAAAACGCGGTGGGGGCGCGCGCCTTCCGGCCCGGGGACGTACTGACCGCGCGCAGCGGCAAGACCATCGAGATCGATAACACCGATGCCGAGGGGCGCCTGGTGCTGGCCGACCTGCTGGACCGTGCACGTGCGTTCCACCCGGACCTGCTAGTGGATTTCGCGACCCTGACCGGTGCGGCACGGGTGGCGGTGGGTACCGAGATCAGTGCTGTTCTGGCCAGCGACGATGGCTGGGCCCGGGCGCTTCAGGAACCCGCCCGCGACTGGGACG
>SKNJ01000201.1 GCA_007120575.1 Thioalkalivibrio sp. | reverse complement strand
GGCAGGTTCTCGACGTGGAAGTCGCGGCAGACCCGGCCAGCAAACAGCGCGGCCTGATGTACCGCGAACACCTGGCGGACAACGGGGGGATGCTGTTCGTCTGGGAATACAGCGGCCTGCGGGCCATGTGGATGAAGAACACCCGGATCCCGCTGGACGTGGCATTCGTCAACCGCCACTACGTGATCACCAATATCGAGACCATGGAACCGGAGACCGAGACCCTCCACCGCTCGCACCGCCCCGTCCGCTTCGCGCTGGAGACCAACGCCGGGTGGTTCGAACGCCATGGCATCCGCCCCGGTGACCGCATCCCGGATATCGGCCGGGCCCTCGAACGGATCCACTGACGCGACCCCGCCCGGACCCGGTTGCACAAGCAAAAGTGACACAGCTTTCAGCGTGTACATCAAGCATGGCGTTCGCCTGGCCGCGGGTTTTTCGGAAGCCCGCGGAGGAAAGACCGTCACCGTCATTGCGAGGCGTGCAGCGCCGTGGCGACCTCCGTGGATGACCCGGGTGGCGGACCGGGGCAAACGACGGGGTTGAGTCTGGAGATGGCCACGGCCCCTGCGGGGCCTCGCCATGACGGGTCATGGTGCTCGGCCGCCCGTTATTGACCAGAACGGGCGCACGCACGGCGTTGCGGCTCCCTTGTGCAGAATGACTGCACCGCAGTCGCCGCGCCTTGTTCGCACGCAAAGGTGACGGAACAGCGAACGTGTACATTGATCAGTGTTTCCCCAGCCCGGATGTTTCATGAGTTGCACGCGCCCTCGCTGGTCTCTTGACCGCACGGGGGATTTCCCGAAGGAGTGCCGTATTGGACAATATGGCCGACTGAGGAAAATTCCCCGTGCGGCCAAAATCCTGCGCGATCATCACGCGAATTCATGAAACATCCGGGCTAGACTGTTGCCAACTCTGCCAGTGAAGGCCGCGCCACCGTGACCGACCACCCGCCGCCCCATTCGACGACCACCCCGCGCCCCGCGCCGCGCCCGGAAGAACTCGCGTGGTTCCGCGGCGCGGTGCCGTATATCGCCGCCCATCGCGGCCGGACCATGGTCATCGCGCTGGCCGGGGAGGCCGCGCGAGCAGCGGAATTCCCCGACCTGATGCGCGACCTGGCCAAGCTGCACGCGCTGGGCATTCGCGTCGTACTGGTATACGGTGCGCGCCCGCAGATCGAGACGCGCCTGCATGAACGCGGTCTGAAGCCTCACTATGCCGAGGGCCTGCGGGTCACCGACAGCGCCGCACTGGAGGCCGTGCTGGACGCAGTGGGTCGCCTGCGGCTGCATATCGAAGGCCTTCTGTCACGCAGCCTGGGCCAGCCAGGTACCGGCAATGCACGGTTGCGTGTGGCCAGCGGAAACTTCGTCACCGCGCGCCCGCTGGGCGTGCGCCACGGGGTGGACTTTCACTACACCGGGGAGGTGCGCGGGGTGGATACCGATGCCCTGCGTGCCCTGCTCGATCACGAGCAGGTCGCGCTGGTTTCGCCCCTGGGCTACTCGCCGACCGGCGAGGTCTTCAACCTGTCGGGCGAGGACGTGGCCACCCAGGTCGCAATCGCCCTGAACGCGGACAAGCTGGTGTTCCTGACCGAGGCGGGGGTACTGCGCGACCCGCACCACGGGGTGCTGGACCAGCTCACCGTACCGGAGGCCGAACGCATCCTCGCGGATCACCCGGATCTGCCGGAGGAACTGGCCAACCACCTGAAGAGCGCGGTGGATGCCTGCCAGCGACGCGACCTGCGCGTGCACCTGGTGGACCGCCGCGACGACGGCGGCCTGCTGACCGAACTGTTTACCCGCCAGGGAATCGGGACACTGGTGTCGCGGGAGCCCCTGGAGCGCCTGCGCCCGGCCACGGTAGACGATGTCGGGGGGATCCACGCCCTGTTGGCGCCTCTGGAGTCCGAGGGGATCCTGGTGCATCGCGCCCGCGAGCACCTGGAGCTGGAGATCGACCGGTTCCAGGTGCTGGAGGCGGACGGCCTGATCATCGGCACTGCCGCGCTGTACCCGTTCGGCGAGGATGCGGCGGAGATTGCCTGCCTGGCCCTGCATGCCGATTACCGCGGCAGCGGCCGCGGCGATCGCCTGCTGACCGCGATGGAAGGCCTGGCCCGCGAACGCGGGATACGGCGGGTCTTCGTACTGACGACGCGTACCGCGCAGTGGTTCCAGGAGCGGGGGTATACGCCGGGTCAGGTCGAGGACCTGCCCGAGACGCGGCGACGCGACTACAACCGGGCGCGCAACTCGCGCGTCTACACTCGCTCCCTGGGCGCGGACGCCGTCCCGGATCAGTCGTAGCGGGCCTCGTCGCGCTCGTGCGCCTCCTGGGCGGTGACGCTGAGGGTCGCGATCGGGCGCGCCTCCAGACGCGCCAGGCCGATCGGTTCGCCGGTCTCCTCGCAGTAGCCGTACTCCCCGCGCTCGATGCGCGCCAGCGCGGCGTCGATCTTGTCGAGCAGCTTGCGGTAACGGTCCCGGGTGCGCAGCTCAACCCCAGCGTCGGCCTCGTGAGTGGCGCGGTCGCTGGGGTCCGGTTCCTGCCAGTTCTCGGTGCGCAGGTGCTCGAGGGTCTCTTCCGACTCCCCGATCAGTTCCGCGCGCCAGGCCTCGAGCTTGGCGCGGAAGTAGTCCAGTTGCCGGGGATTCATGTAGGGTTCGTCCTCGGACGGACGATAATCGGGATCCACGGCGGTTTCCGCTCGTTCGCTCATGCTGCATCCCTCCAGCGGGGCTTTCGTCGACCAGCCAGGCGGCCGGAGGCCGCAAGACTTCGACTACAACACATTCGCACCACCCAGTACAGGGCACCGCAACGGGGCGGCCCGACAGCAACAGGGCCCCGGAGAGTCACATGACCCACTGCCACCGGCTGATCCAGATCACCGACACCCACCTGGGCCGGCAGCCCGGGCCGATCCGCCCCGGCTACCCGGACAGTGACGCGCAACTGGACACGGTGCTGGCGGCGGTGCGCCAGCGCGAGGCACGCGTGGATCGCGTGCTGCTGACCGGGGACCTGGCCGAAGACCCTCACCCCGAGGTCTATGCGCGCCTGCTTGACCACCTGCGGGCCCTGCCCGGTGACTGGCCGGTCACCGCGCTGGCGGGTAATCACGACGAACACGGCATACTGGAACAGACCCTGTGGCCCGCGGGCCACGCGGTGGACGGCCACTGCGATCTGGGCAACTGGCTGATCGTTGGTCTGAACTCGGCCAGCCCGGGCAAGGTGGGCGGTTACCTGGAGCCATCGGAGTGCGCGCGACTCGACACCCTGCTGGCCGGCCACCCGCATCACTGGGCGCTGATCGCGGTGCACCATCCGGTGGTCCCGGTGGGCAGCGCCTGGATGGACCGCATCGCCCTGGAGAACCCGGAGGACCTGTTCGCGGTCCTGGACCGTCACCCGCGAGTACGGGGCTGCCTGTTCGGCCACATCCACCAGGAGTTTCGGGGCACGCGCCACGGTGTCGAGTTGCTCGGCTGCCCCGCGACCTGTATCCAGTTCACCCCGCATGCCGACCAGCCCGAACGGGACACCCGCAGCGCCGGGTATCGGGTGGTGGAACTCGGCCCGGAGGGCGAGATCCACAGTCACGTGGAACGAGTCGCGACTAGCGCCGATATCCCGGAGACACGCCGCGCATGACCACGAACAATCCACATGACCCGCGGGCGGCCGCCCTCCAGGCCTGGCTGGAAGCGCAGCCGGGCACGTTCGACCCACCCTGGCTGCTGCGCGCGGATGCCAGCTTCCGGCGCTATTTCCGCACCCGGCGCGACGGAGCGCCGATGGTGGTGATGGACGCCCCGCCCGGGCGCGAGGACACCCGTCCGTTCGTGCGGGTCGCCGGCCTGCTGGAATCACTGGGGCTGCGTCCGCCACGGATCCTGGCCCACAACGCTGCGGCCGGTTTCGTGCTGCTGGAGGATCTGGGTGACCGCACCTTCACCCGCGCACTGGCGGAGGGGCACCCCGAGGAGGACCTGTACGCGCGTGCGACCGACACCCTGCTCCAGCTGCACCAGGCCTGGTCGGAACGCACGTCCGATACCCCCGGCATCCCTCCCTACGATCGCCAACGGCTACTCGACGAGGCCCTGCTGTGGGCCGACTGGTACTGGCCCGAGGTACGCGGCGCGGCGATGCCGGACAACCTCCGGGAGGGCTTCGCGGCAGCCTGGTCGCGCACCCTGGAGGGCCTGCCCGCGATGCCGCAGGTCCTGGTCCTGCGCGACTACCACGTCGACAACCTGATGCTGCCGCCGGACGGCGCCCACCCCTGCGCGGTGCTCGATTTTCAGGATGCGGTGATCGGCAGTCCCGCGTATGACCTGGTGTCGCTGCTGGAAGATGCGCGGCGCACGGCCTCGGCAGATGTCGTGGAGGCCTGTCTGAGCCGCTACCTGGAGGCGGCGGCATGGTCGCCGGAGGCATTCCGGGCGCACTATCGGGTCCTCGGGGCCCAGCGCACCACCAAGATCCTGGGGATCTTTGTGCGCCTGGCGCGGCGCGACGGCAAGCCCCGCTATCTCGAGCATCTACCGCGCCTGCGTGGACTGCTGGCAACGGCCCTGCACCTGCCGGAGCTGGCGCCGATGGCGGCCTGGTTCGATATCCACTGCCCCGAAGCACGGGTTGCGGAACCGGCGGCGAGCGGGGCAGCAGCAAGCTGATGCGGGCAATGATCCTGGCGGCGGGGCGCGGCAAGCGCATGCGTCCGCTGACCGACACCTGTCCCAAGCCATTGCTGGAGGTGGCCGGGCGCCCGCTGATCGAGTACACGCTGGAGCGACTGGCCCGCGCCGGGTACGAGCGGGTGGTGATCAACCTTGCCCACCTCGGCGAACAGATCCGGGACCGACTCGGCGAGCGCTACCAGGGGCTGGCGATTGACTACTCCCCCGAACCGCCTGGCGCACTGGAGACGGCCGGGGGCATCCGTCAGGCCCTGCCGCTGCTGGGTGTAGACCCGTTTCTGGTGATCAACGGCGATGTGTGGTGCGACCATCCGCTGACCGCGCCGACGCACCTGGCAGACACCGCCGGGGCGGCGAAGTCGCTGGCGCACCTGGTACTGGTGGACAACCCCGCCCACCACGCCGAAGGCGACTTCGGGCTGACCAACGGCCACGTTTGCGAGGATGCCGGGGCGCGCCATACCTTCGCCGGGATCGGCTGGTACACCCCGGCCCTGTTCCGCAACCTCGCCCCCGGCCCGCGCGCGCTGGCCCCGGTATTGCGCGAGGCAATCCGCGCAGGCCGGGTCACCGGCGAACACCACCCCGGAGTCTGGCATGACATCGGCACGCCGGAACGTCTGGCCGCGCTGGACGCGACGCTGCGCGCGCGGGATCAGGGCTTGATGTAGGTATATCCCGCCCGTTGCAGGCGCATCAGTTCGGTAATGCCGCTGTCGACGCGATCCGCCGGTTCCACGTCGTGAAGGTCGGCCAGGGACAGCCCGCGCGAGTCCAGGGTATTCCCGCAGACCAGAAAGCGGACATTCTGCAGCCGCAGGGTATCCACCGTGGTACGCAGATCCGGGTCATCGACCGCGTACTCCAGCAGGCGCACGCCACCGCCATGCAGCACGACCTTGATCTCCAGCGACTCCGCGCGCGTTCCACCCAGGTGATTCTGAAGATTGCGCAGGGCGTTGAGATGCAGGTCCGGATCATCCGCGTTGATATGGTAGACCACCCGCAGGCGTTCGGCGGCGGACGCGGCGCCTTCATCCGCCAGCGCGGCGGACCACACCGGGAGCAGGGCCAGCGAGATCACCAGCCACGCCAGTACTCCAGTCGGGGAGCGGGTGGCGGAAGGCGAAAACGCGGGACTGTACATATCGGCTAGCCCGGCATCAGACCTTGATGTAGATCCAGCCTTCGGCCTGGCGTCGCGCGGCCTCGGCCACGCCGGAGTCGATACGCTCGGCCTGGGGCAGGATTTCGATTGGCTGGCCCTCTTCCTTCGCCAGGCGTTCCAGGGTCTGGGTACAGGCCGTAAAACGCAGGCCTGGATAGTTCTCGACCAGCATGGCGACACGCTCCGGGTACGGCGCGCGATCG
>SKNJ01000008.1 GCA_007120575.1 Thioalkalivibrio sp. | reverse complement strand
TTGTTCCAGCCCATCACCAAGTACAGCTCGCAGGTCCTCGAACCGGAGATCCTGCCCGAAGTCATGCGCAAGGCCTTCAAATGGGCGGAAGGCGGCAAGCCCGGAGCAAGCTTTATCGAGCTGCCCGAGAACATCGCCTCGATGCCCTGCCCCAACCCGCCCTTGCCGGTGCACGCGGGTCCCGAGGCGGTACCCGCCGACGCCTCTCTGGAGGCCGCCGCGCGGCTGCTGAACTCGGCCCGTCATCCACTGATCCTGGCCGGCAACGGGGTGATCCGTTCGGGCGCCAGCGGGGCACTGGCCCAGCTGGCCAGCGCTCTGAACATCCCGGTCGCCAATACCTTCATGGCCAAGGGCGTGCTGCCGTTTCGGCATCCCCTCGCGCTCGGCTCGGTCGGGTTGCAGAGTCAGGACTTCGTCAACTTCGGTTTCCACAAAGCCGACGTAATCGTGTGTATCGGCTACGATCTGGTCGAGTACCCGCCCAGCTTCTGGCATCCCGATGGTGATCGCACGCTGATCCACATCGACTCCGCCCCCGCGGAGATCGACGGTCACTACATCGTGACCGCCGAGGTCCTGGGCGATCTGACGACCTGCCTGCACCGCCTGGCGGAACAGGTCACTCCGCGCGAGGAAACGATCCTGCGCCCGCTGCGCCAGAGCCTGATCGAGGACATGAACGAGCACCGCGACGACACCCAGGTGCCGCTCAAGCCGCAGAAGCTGATCTGGGACCTGCGCACCGCCGCCGACCTGGACGCGATCATGATCACCGACGTCGGCGCCCACAAGCTGTGGATGGCGCGCATGTTCCGCTGCGAGCTGCCCAACACCTGCCTGATCTCCAACGGCTTCGCCAGCATGGGGATCGCGCTGCCGGGCGCCATTGCCGCCGCGAAGCTCTACCCCGAACGGCAGGTAGTCGCGGTCACCGGCGATGCCGGCTTCCTGATGAACGTGCAGGAGCTGGAAACGGCCGTGCGCCTGGACCTGAACTTCGTTGTTCTGATCTGGAACGACAACGCGTACGGCCTGATCGAATGGAAGCAGGTTCGCGAATACGGCCGCAAGGCGTTCGTCGAGTTCGGCAACCCGGACTTCGTGCAGCTCGCACAAGCATTCGGCGCCCACGGGGTACGGATTGAACCCGGCGACAGCCTGGAGATGGCCCTGCGCGCGGCCCTGGTGGAACCGGGAGTCACGGTCATCGACTGCCCGGTGGACTACAGTGAGAATCTGAAACTGACGGAACGTTTGGGCGAACTGGTTTGTCCATTCTGAACACAGGGGATTCCGGGTGGCGCGCCGCGCGGAATCCGGGCAGGACCAGAGGGACCAGGGCATGACCGACAACGAGACCGGGGACGCCACGCGGGTGCCGGCGACCGCACATCCCCCCGAGCTCACCTATCAGCACGAGCGCGACAGCCAGCACCTGCGGCTGCTGAGCTTCAATGCCCAGGTCGGGATCCAGTCCTCGCGCCTGCATCACTACCTGACCAACAGCTGGAAGCACGTCCTGCCGTATGGCGGGCGCCTCAGCAACCTCGACCGGGTAGCGCGCTTTATCACCGACTTCGACATCGTCGGGGTCCAGGAACTGGACGCCGGCAGCCTGCGCAGCCGATTTGTCGATCTCTCCTCGTATCTCTCGGAGCGGGCGCACTTTCCGCACACCTACACCCGGGTGAACCGCGACCTCGGCCAGTTCGCCAAGCATTCGCTGGCCCTGTTCTCGCGTCTGGAGCCCGAGGGCGTGATTATGCATCGCCTGCCCGGCCCCCTGCCCGGGCGCGGCGCGATCGAGGCACGCTACGCGATGGGCGAGGGCGAGGAACTGGTGCTGTTCCTGCTGCACCTGGCGCTGGGCCGGCGTGCCCGCCAGATGCAGCTCGACTACGTAGCGGAGCGTATCCAGGGGCTGCGCCACGCAGTCGTGATGGGCGACCTGAACTGCCAGCAGGACAGCCGCGAGATCCGGCGCCTGGTCGCCCGGACCGGCCTGATGGAACCGATGGCCTGCCCGGCGACCTATCCCTCCTGGGACCCGCGGCGTGTGTTCGACCATATCCTGCTGACCCCGGACTTGCACGTCAGCGATGTCCGCGTTTACAACGTGGCCTTGTCGGACCACCTTCCGGTCGGTATCGAGATCGAGATCCCGCGGCGCCAGGCGCTGCATGACGCCCGCCACTAGCCGTCAACGGGTCGGATTTGGGCGATCGTCGCGAGCGTGGCGGGAGGGCGAGACTTTTTTCGGTCTCTCGAGGCGCACAGCGGGGACTATGTGGCGAGACAGAACGGGACATGGGGCCCTCTCTCGCTGCGCCCAGAAGATCAGCCCCAAATCCGACAGACTGCCAGTACGGGGCTCCGGGGCTGGGTCGCCGGAGCCGATATCAGCGTAGCAACCACCACCCGGCACGCTCACACCGGCCGGCCCGAACAAGGGACAACGCATGTCCGAGACCGAATTCCGCAAGACCATCATCGACCTGGAACGCGCGCTGGAGACAGAGCAGACCCGGCTGCGCTCCATGCGTCGCGTCGCCCTGCGCGCGCTGGCGGTGGTGGCCGCCCGGGTGCCGGCACTGGAGGGTGCAGTCCACGATCTGACGCGGGCGATCGAGGAAGACCCCGGTGATACCCAGTGGCTGGACCGCCTGAGCGCACAGCTCGCTGATGCGATCCGCGCCAGCGACCAGCGGCAGGATCTGGCCGAGGGCGTCCTGACGACCGTGAAACGGGGCCTGACCGGTTTCTCTTTTCTCGACAACGAGCTGGATGCCCTGGAACGCGCGACCGACCGGCTCGATCTCCCGGAGATCGATCGGAGCCTCGGGCGCCTGTTCCAGGTGCTGCACGAGCAATGCGACCAGGCCATCTCCGAACGCGAGGAACTCACCGAGGTTGTTGGCGAGATCTGGAATCGCCTCGAAGACGTCGACACCGCGCTGTCCGAGGACGACACCCGGGGCGAGCGGACACGCGATGCGATCTCCACCCTGCAAAACGACATCTCCGACGACGTACAGCACTTGAAGGGACGGGTGATCGACATCTCCGATATCCAGCTCCTGCGGCGCGAGGTCACCAAGGGCCTGGACTCGGTGGTGGAACGCGTCACCACGTTTCGCGATACCCAGGAGGCGGAATTGCTGGCCGCGCTGGAACGCAACCGTGCGCTGCGCGCCAAGGGCCAGCACCTGGAATCACAGATGCAGGATCTGCAGCGGCGCCTGGAACAGGCGCGCGCCGACGCGATCCGCGACAGCCTGACCGGACTTGCCAACCGCCAGGCCTTTACTCAGGAACTCGCCGAACTGCCCGGTTACCTGAAGGCCGGCAATCCCGCCACCCTGATTGTCTGGGACATCGACCACTTCAAGGTCATCAACGACGAGTACGGACACAGCTCGGGAGACAAGGTGCTGAAAGCCGTGGCCGAGATCCTCGCCGACGGCATCCGCGAGCCCGACTTCGTGGGCCGCTACGGTGGCGAGGAGTTCGTGATGATCCTGTACCGCGATGTGGGCGCCGCGCGCGAGCAGGCCGAGGCCATCCGCCAGCAGGTTCACGACCTGATCGTGCGCGCCGGCACCACGCGCCTGCAGGTTACGATCTCTGCCGGTCTGGCCCCGGCAACCTCCGCCAGCGACCCGCAACGCGTCTTTGATACTGCGGACCACGCCCTGTTGCAGGCCAAGAAAAAGGGCCGTAACCGGATCGAGATCGCCGCGCAGTAAATACCTGGAGAGATCCCATGACCCGTCCCCACCTGATCCTTGGCGAGGCCCTGTTCGACATCTTCCCGGACGGCACACGCGTCCTCGGAGGGGCGCCGTTCAATGTCGCCTGGAACCTGCATCAGCTCCACGAACCCGCGTGTTTCGTCGGCGGCATCGGGGACGACGCCAACGGGGCCCTGATCCGCCAGCGCATGGAAGCGATCGGCATGCAGCGGCGCGGGCTTTATGTACATCCGGAGGCCCCGACCGGGCAGGTCCGCGTCACGCTGGAACATGGCGAGCCGAGCTACACCATCCTCCCGGACCAGGCCTACGACGACGTCCCCGACAGCTGGGCCGACAACCTGCCCGACACTGCGGCCTTCCTCTATCACGGTACCCTGGCACTGCGTTCGGGCAATCGCGTGCTACTCGAACGCCTGCGCGCGCGCGCCGACCACCGCTTCGTGGACGTGAACCTGCGCGCGCCCTGGTACGCGATCGACGACGTACTCGCGCTGGTGCGAAAAGCGGATGTCGTGAAGCTGAACCACGAGGAGGCAGCCGAGCTGGCGCCCGATGTGCCGGCCGACCAGCGGGCCGCGACACTGCTGGAGCGCTGCGCGATCCGTTCGGCGCTGATCGTGACCCATGGCAAGGATGGCGCGACGATCCACACCACCACCGGCGAACGGTACCAGGCACCGGCGCCCGCCGTCCCGCATCTGCGCGATGCCGTTGGCGCCGGTGATGCCTTCGCGAGCGTCGTGATTCTCGGCATGCAGCGCGGCTGGGACTGGCCCGCGATCCTGCATCGTGCCCTCGAGTTTGCCGCAGCGGTCTGCGGCCTGCAGGGTGCGACCACCGAGGACCTTGCCTTCTACCGCCGCGCGACCGCCACCTGGGAGAAGCCGGTTCGGAAGTAGAGCAAACCGCGCCTCACCCGCGCCGGCGGCCCCGGATCCGCCACCCGACAACCAGCCCGCCAACCACCCCCAGCGCCAGCGCCAGCGCCAGCAACAGCCCGATCGCATACTCGGGCGCATGCTCGGGCGCACTCAGGTAATGCAGCAGCGCGTAGCCATCTCCGTAGCCATGGCCGGGATGGGCCAGGGCCGGGACGCTGGCGGAAAGCAGGGACAGGCACAGCAGGCCACGGGTCATCATGTCAGAACACTCCGAATACGGGCTGGCGAATACGATACCGCGCACAAGCCACCGCGGTCAGCAGATCCGGGGCAGCTGTTCGCCGGCCGGGAGCACCACGCGGCGTTCCACACCCGTCGCGAGGCGCCGGAGAACGGCCGGGTCGCCCGTCTCCGCCCACCCAACGGCGACCGCACCCGCCGTCTCGGGGCGTGTGCGCAGAACCGATAGCGCCGAGCCGGCGGCGGCCTCCGGGACCGCCACCAGGAAGCGGCCCTCGCAGGCGGAGTGCAACGGGTCCAGGCCCAGGATCTCGCAGGCTCCGCGCACGTCGTCGCGCACGGGGATCGCGGTATCGTCCAGCACCAGCCGGCAGCCGGAGGCATCGGCCAGCTCCTGCAGTGCGGCGACCGTGCCACCGCGGGTCGGATCGCGCAGTGCACGGACTGGCACGCCAGCGGCCAGCAGCGCGGCCACGGCCCCGGCGACCGATGCGCTGTCACTGGGGATCGGCGGGTCCAGGCCGAGGTGCTCGCGGGCAGCGAGGATTGCGACGCCATGGCGACCGAGATCGCCACTGGCCAGCAGTACATCACCGGGCCGGATCGCGCCCGGCGTGATCTGCACGCCTTCGGGCACCACGCCCACCCCGCTGGTGTTGATGTAAACCCCGTCGCCGCGCCCGACCTCCACCACCTTGGTGTCGCCGGCCACCACCTGCACGCCGCACTCCTGCGCGGTCACGCGCACGGAGGCGAGGATGCGCTGCAGGTCGGCCAGCGCGAGCCCCTCCTCCAGGATCAGCCCCAGGGTCAGCCACAGCGGCCGCGCCCCGGCCATCGCCAGGTCGTTGACCGTGCCGTGCACCGCGAGGCGCCCGATGTCGCCGCCGGGGAAGAACAACGGGCGCACGACGAAGCTGTCGGTGGTCAGCGCCAGGCGTCCGCCCGGCGCGTCGAGCACGGCCGCATCGGGGGCGGCGCGGGCCCGGGTGCCCAGCGTCGGCAGGATCACCTCGTCCAGCAGCCTGGCCTGCAGTCGGCCACCGCCGCCATGCGCCAGCCGCACGACCTCGGTGGTCATCCCTCGCCCCGGTAATGCAGGTAGGCGGCACAGGCCCCTTCGGAGGAGACCATGGGCGCGCCCAGCGGGGTATCCGGCGTGCATTCGCGGCCGAAGGCCGGGCAGTCGGTGGGGCGGCGCAGCCCGCGCAGCACCTCGCCGGCGATGCAGGGGCC
>SKNJ01000222.1 GCA_007120575.1 Thioalkalivibrio sp. | reverse complement strand
GTGGATTTCGCGACCCTGACCGGTGCGGCACGGGTGGCGGTGGGTACCGAGATCAGTGCTGTTCTGGCCAGCGACGATGGCTGGGCCCGGGCGCTTCAGGAACCCGCCCGCGACTGGGACGACCCGGTCTGCCGGTTGCCACTGCACGCGCCGTATCGCGAGATGCTGGACAGCGACATCGCGGATATCGCCAACAGTTCCACCGGGGGCTATGCCGGGGCGATTACGGCCGGGTTGTTCCTGCGCGAGTTCGTACCGGAGGACGTGCCCTGGCTGCACTTCGACATCATGGCCTTCAATAACCGCGCGCGGCCCGGGCGCCCGAAGGGTGGCGAGGCGATGGGACTGCGGGCACTTTATGCGGCCCTGGAGGCACGCTGGGGCCATGACCGAACGGGCGCGGATTCCTGACGCTGCTGCCGCGTGCCGCCCGGGCGGCACGCGGGTTCAGATCAGTTTGAGATCGGAACGGGCACGCACGATCTTGCGCAGCGCGATCAGATAGGCGGCGGTACGGTAGTCGAGGACGTGGCCGTTGCTCTCGACCTCGCGGACCTCGTGCATCTCGCGGAAGGCCTCGCGCATGGTGTCGTCGAGCCCCGAACGCACCAGGTCGATCTCCTCGGCGCCGCGCACAATGGACTCGCGCAGCCACTCCGGCGCGCTCTGGTTGGTCATCATCTCGATCGCGGTGACGATGTGCTGGCCCTGGCTCTGATCGTAACGGCGCTCCATGCGGCCAAAGCGCATGTGCGACAGGTTCCGCACCCACTCGAAATACGACACGACGACCCCGCCGGCATTGACATAGACGTCCGGCAGGATGGTGATGCCACGATCCTGCAGGATGCGGTCGGCCTCGAAGGTACACGGCCCGTTGGCGGCTTCGACCACCAGTCTGGCCTGGATGTTCGGGGCATTCTCGCGGTGGATGGCGCCTTCCAGCGCGGCCGGGATCAGGATGTCGCATTCCTCTTCCAGCAGCACGTTGCCGTGGCGTTCGAAGCGTACCCCGGGGTAGCCCTCCAGGCTCCCGCTGCGGCGCAGGTATTCTTCGACCGCGTGGACATCGAGGCCATTCGGATCGTAGATTCCGCCATCGACATTGATGATGCCGACGATCTTCGCGTGGTCGTCTTCGTGCAGGAAGCGCGCGGCATGCGAGCCGACGTTGCCGAACCCCTGGATGATGATGCGCTGGTCCCCCAGGTTGCCCTGGAGCCCGGCTTCCCGGGCGGCCTGCGTCTCGCGGAAGAACGCCTGCAGGGCGTACTGCACACCGCGCCCGGTGGCTTCCAGGCGGCCACGCATGCCGCCCATCTCCACCGGCTTGCCGGTCGTGGCGGCGATGTGGTTGACGTCCTCGGGGTGGTGATCGCGATAGGTTTCCATGATCCAGGCCATCTCGCGCTGGGACGTGCCGACGTCGGGGGCCGGGACATTCTGGGCCGGACTGATGTAGCCGCGCTGGATCAGTTCGCGCGCAAACCGGCGGGTGATGCGTTCCATCTCCCAGGGGTTGTACTGGCGCGGGTCGATACGCAGACCGCCCTTGGAGCCGCCGAACGGGATGTCGACCAGTGCGCACTTGAAGGTCATCAGGGCGGCCAGGGCCTCGGCGTGCTCCTGGTCCATGGTCGGGGCGTAACGCAGCCCGCCCTTTACCGGCAGGCGGTGGGCGGAATGGACCGCGCGCCAGCCGGTGAACACCTCCACGCGATCGCGAAAGCTGATGGGAAAGCTGACCTGAATGACCGAGTCGCAGGCCTTCAGTGCGTGGCGTGCGCCATCCGGGAGTTCCAGGTAGCGCATCGCCCGATCGACCATGTGCGAGACGCTCGAGAGAAAGGTTTCCGGCAGGGCTTCTTCGGACATGCAGGTTCCTTGATTGGGTCCTTGAATGGGTGGCGTTCGGATGTCGTGTCGGAGGTTCCTAGGCGGTGGCGCCGGTGGACTGTGGCCGGATATGGGCCCAGTCGTCCGGGGCGTGGTCGAGTTCCCGCAGGGCGCGCCGGAACACCGGGCGCAAGGGCGACTGCAGGTGGCGGCGTGCGTCGGCGGGTGGAATGCCCTTGAGCCGGCAGAACAGGGCCAGGGCATAGACCAGGTCGTCGCGGGACAGCGCGGCGTCACGTTCCGCGGCCGGGCCGCGACAGGCGCCGCACTGGTTGACACGGACATGAAAGGCGGTGTTCGCGAGCATTACCCCGAAACCCAGCATCACCGCGATTAGCTCGGCCACATGTGCGATGTTGCCCTCGTGGGCCGGTGCGGCCTCGGCCGCGGTCGCGCCCACGCGCAGGGCGAGCTCGCGCGCGAAGTGCGCAATCAGGGCCTCGGATTCGGTCACCAGGCGCGGGTCGTAGGGGATCGGCACCGACTCCGGCGGGACGCCCGCACCCGCATATGGTACCGGGGAGTCGAGCAGGTCATCGGGGTTGGCGAGGCGGAACGGAGCCCCCTCCAGGCCGGCGTGCCGGCACACATTGCCGAAGACCAGTTCCGCCATGCCGTGCCGGCTGCTGGCCTGGCCTGGGAAATGGGCCGGGGTCGGCAGTACCAGACCGGCGCCCGCAATCCTCGGGCGCAGGACCTCCTGGCGCGAGGCCCAGGCGAACACCGCCTGGATCCATCGCCGGCTGTCATCGTCGAGGACCGGCGCGGGCCGGAAGAAGGGAGCTAGCAATCGGAGCATGTCGACGATCCTGACGCATTGAATGATCCCGCGAGCTGCTCGCGGTGCAGGTGTCAGTGTAAGCAAATGGCCCCGGGCCTGCCCGGCGGGGACGCGGTCAGGCTCCGCCGGATGCGTTGCGGGCAGGCCCCAGCACTAGCGCCTCCAGGGCCTCCCGGGTGTCGGGATAGCCGAACAGATAGCCCTGGAAATGGCGGCAGCCGAGAGCAGCAAGGAATCTGCGCTGTTCCAGGGTCTCGACCCCTTCGGCAATCACGTCGAGATCCAGTGTGCGGGCGAGGTTCACCACCATTTCGGCAATCGCGGCATCGTTGGGGTCGTCCAGTACGTCGCGCACGAAGGACTGATCGATCTTCAGCTGCGACAGCGGCAGTTGCTTGAGATAGGACAGGGACGAGTATCCGGTGCCGAAGTCGTCCAGCGAGAAGGCCACTCCGTGGGCGCGCAGCTCCTCGATATGCGCGACCACGGTCTCGACGTCGTCCAGCAACATGCTCTCGGTGAGCTCCAGTTTGAGCCGATCGCCGGGTGCGCCAGTGTCCTCCAGGAGGCTGGCCAGACTGGCCACGAATTGGCCATGCCGGAACTGGCGCGCACTGACATTGACCGACAGGGTGAGATCGCGCAGCTCCGGGACCTCGCGCCAGGCCGCGAGCTGGCGGCAGGCGGTCTCGAGTACCCGGTGGCCGATCTCGATGATCAGTCCGGTCTGTTCGGCGATCGGGATGAACGTGCCGGGCGAGATCTCGCCGCGGTCGCGATGCGGCCAGCGCAGCAACAGCTCGGCGCCCAGGACCCGCTCGTCCTGGTCAATCTGGGGCTGATAACGGATCACGAATTCGTCACGCTCCAGGGCATGCCGTAGATCCGATTCCAGTTCGAAGCGGGCCTCCACGGCCCGGTGCAGCGCCGGGTCGTAGAAGCGTACGGTATTGCGGCCGGCGTTCTTGGCGCGGTACATCGCGAGGTCCGCCTGTTTCAGCACGTCCTCGACCTCGAGGCGGTGTCCGCTGAACAGCGTCGCGCCGATACTGGGGGTCACATGGCGGTCCTGGCCGGCCAGGAGGAACGGCGGGCGGAACAGGTCGATCAGCTTGCGCCCGACCGCCTCGGCCTGGGTGGCCGCTTCGGCCGAGTCCGGATGGAGGTCGTTCAGGATGACCACGAACTCGTCGCCACCCAGGCGTGCCAGGGTATCGGCCTCGCGCATCGAGGCGAGCATGCGTTCCGCGACCTGATGCAGGAGGTTGTCACCCACTGCGTGGCCCAGGGTGTCGTTGATATCCTTGAAGTTGTCGAGGTCGATGAACAGCACCGCGCCGTGCATCCCGGTGCGGCCGGTATTGGCCAGCGTCTGGCCGAGACGGTCGTGCAGCAGGGTGCGGTTGGGCAGGCCGGTCAGACTGTCGAAGAAGGCGAGGCGCCGGATCTCGTCCTCGGCGCGCTTGCGATCGGAGATGTCCGTCATGGTCCCGAAGATGGCCGTGACCTTGCCCTCGGCATCACACTGGGCGCTGGCGTAGACGCTGACCCAGCGCAACTCGCCCGCACGGGTATGCAGCCGGATCTCCTCGGACTGGGCGTGCGAACCGCCCTCCAGCAGGGCCGCGCAGAAGGCCTCTGCCTCGGTGCGGTCGCCGGGATCCACGAATTCGCACATCGCCTGACCCAGGGTTTCCTCGACACGGTAGCCGGTCAGGCCTTCCCAGGCCGGGTTCAGCAGGGTCCAGCGGCCCTCGGCGTCGGTACGGAAAATCACCTCGGAGATGTGATTGACCACGTCGCGGTAGCGGTCCTCGCTTTCTTCCAGTGCCGCGGTGGCCTGACGGTGCGCGGTGATGTCGAGTGTCAGGCCGCGCAGGCTGGCGCGGTCCTCGGGGTCGCGGGCCCAGGAAAGGATATCCCGCAACCAGATCCAGTGACCGTCGCGATGGGCAAAGCGGTAGTCGACGATGCGCGGTCCCGGGCGGCGGTCGCGCGAGACCTCGCGCAGCTGCGGCAGGTCCTCGGGGTGCACATGACGCGCGCGCAATTCGCCACGCCCGAGAGTGTGCGCGGGAAAGCCCAGAAGCGAACGGGTGTCGCCGGCGACGAACTCCCATTCGTGCGTGTTCGGGTCCGCCTCCCAGAGGATCGCATTGGCCCCGCCAAGCATGGACTCCAGGCGCGCGACCGAGCGGTTGAGCTTGGCATTCTGTTGCTGGATTGCGGACTGGGTGGTCTCGAGGTGGGCGGCGACCTCGTTGAAGGTCGTGGCCAGGTCCCCGAACTCGTCGTTGGAACGTACGCTGATGCGGTGCTCGAGATGGCCTTGTTGCAAGGCCTTGCCTCCGAGGTTCAGCAGGCGCAACCGGCGGGTCACGATCAGACTGAAGGCGACCGCGGCGAGGGTCGAGAGTGCCAGCACCAACAGGGCCAGAAGAATGTTGCGTTGCAGCAGGCTGGTGGAGATCTGGTCCAGTGCCTCGGTGGAATAACCCACGGCCAGCGAGCCCAGGCGCTGATCGGCCAGTTCAATGGGGTGGTGGAGCTCCACCTGGCCGGGTTGGCTGCGCAGATCGGTGCCCAGCACGGGCAGTGGGTCCGGGAGCAGGCCGACCGAGGCGAGTGGCCGGTCGTTCGCGTCCAGTACGATCGCGTATTGCAGGCTTGCATCCTCTGCCAGACGTACCAGCAGATCCTGCAGCATGCCCGGGTCGGCATAGGCCAGACCGGGGGTCAGGGCACTGCCCAGCAAGTGGCTTTGCTGCACGGCGAAGCGCTTCATCACCTCCGCCTGGTTCTGTTGAATCTGGCCCAGGCCGCTGAACAGCAACACGGCCACCATAACGACCTGGATCGCCACGGTACCAATCACGATCTGCCAGGCGAAGGTCAGGCGCATGACCCTGCCGCCCGCAAGGCGGGCCCGCGATCGAAGGGGGGAGGAAACAGAGGCATGCGATGGATTCCGGCAGTCAGGCCCATGACATCGGGGAGAGAAAAACCCTTTGAAAGCCAGAATTATAACCCGGGGTGGCCCCGGAGCCGAAAAGGCCCCGTTGTTGGCACAGTCGCACCTGTCGGAATCGCGTGCCTCAGTTGCCTTTGATCGACAGACGTCCCGGGCCGGTCAGCGCAAGCGCCACGGCCGCGAACAGGAACATTCCCTGCAGTTCCAGTGCCCAGCCGCCTTGTGCGGTTAGTTCGAAGAGCTCGTGGGTGTGGGCCAGCCCGATGGCGACCAGCATGTTGATTGCGATCAACACGGCACCGACGCGGGCATAGAGCCCCAGGATCAGCAGGACGGGGGCCAGGATTTCGCCGATGTATACGCCCCAGGCAAGGATCGCGGGCAAACCGGCCCCGGTCAGCATGCCCTCGATCCCGCTCAGGTCGCCGGAGAGCTTCGCGATCCCGTGCATCAGAATCATGATGCCCAGGGCGAGGCGCAGGAT
>SKNJ01000249.1 GCA_007120575.1 Thioalkalivibrio sp. | reverse complement strand
GAAGGACGCCGGTGACACGATCAGTCACTCGGCCTATACTCAACCCCGCCAGGGTGGGTCAATAATCGAGAATCGAGCGGTGCTAACGATGTCGTTGGATTCTACCCACTCCTACATACTGAGAGGCAACATCATCGGTGTATCCCGATCCAGATCCACAAACAAAGCTCTCATACATCGAATTTTATATCATCAAGAAAGTTATGAGAATACGTCCCCGCAGAAAACTACAAAATCGGCCCGGGAAAGTCCGACAGGCTCTAAACCGGGGATCTGGTCGCACCGCCAAACTTCGACCGTGATCGCCTGAACTGACCGTTACCTCTCGCAAACTCCGTGGGAGTCGTGTGTCTGTTCCCCGGCTAGAGCTTACCTGAACCCCTTCATTTGCGGCCGATGGGCAGTCGTGAACGTCCGACATCTCGTTGTGATCGGTTCTTGCAGCCTCATTTTTGCGCAGTCTCTGCCATGACCGGTGTTACGCGCTAGCACTCGGAGATAGGTTTTCCACTATGCTGTTTTGATAGATAGTGCTCGTACCGGCAATGCACCTGTTTGCGACGCTTTTCCTACTTTGCCGGGATCGCCTCCACCGCCGCGCGTTCCACCGCCAGGGCGGCGGTATGCCGTCGGAAGTACGCGTTGAACCCCTCCACGTCCGTCGGGTCAGGATCGACCGCCTCTCCCGCGTCGGCCCCGAATACGTGGTCAAGAAAATCGGGCAGGCCAAGAGACCGGTTTTCCCGAACCATGTAGGCTGCCAGGAGAGCCATGCCCCATGGCCCGCCCTCGCCGGCGGTCTTCAGGACGCACACAGGGGCGTTGGTCGCGGCCGCCATTATCCGCTGTCCCACACCGGGGGTCTTGAAGAAACCGCCGTGACCGCGGATTTCGTCCACCTTTACCTTTTCCTTGTCGAAGAGAGTGTCCAGACCGGTCCGCAGCGCACAGAGGGAAGCAAAAAGATGCGACCGGAGAAAGTTCGGCAGGCTGAAGTTGCTTTCAGGGCACCGAACAAACAAGGGACGTCCCTCGCTGAACCCGGTAATGTGTTCGCCCGAGATGTACCCGCAGGACACGAGTCCGCCCGCGTCGGGATCGCCTTCCAGTGCCAAGGGAAGCAGTTTGCCGTAGAGTGTATCCGCCGATACGGGTGATCCCAGAGCCTTCGCGGCTTCTCCGAACAGCCCGATCCACGCGTCGCTGTCGGAGGTGCAGTTGTTGGAGTGCACCATCGCCACCGCCTTGCCCCCGGGTGTAACAACGATGTCGATCTCGGGATGATTGTGGGCGAGCGCTTTCTCCAGTACGATCATAGCAAAGACCGATGTTCCTGCCGAGACGTTCCCCGTTCTGGGACGGATGCTGTTGGTGGCGATCATTCCCGTGCCGGCGTCACCTTCCGGGGGACAGAGCGGAATCCCCGCCTGCAGGCGTCCCGAGCGGTCGAGCATGCGCGCGCCCTCGTCTGTGAGCGATCCCGCTCTCTCTCCCGCCGGTACGATCCGTGGCAGCAGGTTCCGGATCGTCCAGGAAAGACCCTGCTTCCGGGCTTCCCGGTCGAAGGCATCGAGCATGCCCTCGTAGTAGTTTCCCGTCTCCGGGTCAACCGGGAACATCCCCGATGCATCGTTGATACCGGTGGATCGTTCGTCGGTCAGTTTCCAGTGCACGTACCCCGCCAGGGTCATGATCGAGGAGATCCGGGAAACGTGTTCTTCCCCGTTCAGTATTGCCTGGAAGAGATGCGCGATACTCCAGCGTTGTGGTATCGGGAAATCAAAGATTTCCGAGAGTTGCGTCGAGGCATCGCTGGTTATGTTGTTTCGCCAGGTACGGAACGGTACGAGGATCTCCCCCGCTGAATCGAGGGCCAGGTACCCGTGCATCATCCCGCTCACACCCAGGGCGGCGACCCGCTCAAGGGGAAGATCGTATTCTTTCTTCACGTTGGCTGCGAGGTCATCAAAGCACGCGGACGATCCCGACCAGACCTCCTCGAGATCGTAGGACCAGATTCCCTCCACAAGCTTGTTCTCCCAGCCGTAGGCTCCGGAGGCGAGAGGCGTTCCGTCGGGTCCGATCAGGGTCGCCTTGATTCGCGTCGATCCCAGTTCGAACCCGATGATTGCCTTTCCATCCCGCAACAGCTCCTTCTGTGTCATACCAACTCTCTCCTTCACCCGAGTACCGGGATAATTGCAAAGCACATAATATGAATCGCCAGCGAAATCCGAGTATACACCGAGAGGACGTCGCTTGCGGAGCTACGTCATGGCGCAATATGGCGAACGCATTCTGGCAAAGAACACAACCTTCTCCATATTAGAATATGTCCCACCCGGCCATCAGGCGGTTGCCGGCAATGCCGCGTTTGCGGATTGGGGTATTGCTAAGAGACTGGTTAGACTCCGGGAACATACGCGATCTCCCAGGACGCCGACAAAGTCTCCCGCGTACGGACAAATACCTCGTATCGTAGTCTCAGTTCTTCCTGCTGTGCAGGATCAGGCTCCAGTGGATCGAGAAAACTGGTCATACCTTCTATTGCTGAGGGATAATCGGGATACACCCCCGTGCCTACGGCACCACACACCACCGCACCGAGAGTGCCGATTTCCTCGGTAGGCGAGACGGAAAGCGACCTGTTAAACGTGTCGGTGACGATCTGTACCCATGGACGGGATCTCGTTATCCCCCCGGCGAGACGCAAGTGTTCGATTTCTGGAATAACGTTCAGCGTTGGCTCCGCGTGTTCCAGCAGCTGAAACGTGATACCCTCATAGATCGCTCGGATCACTTCCCCCGTGGTTGTCCCGGATTGGACACCGATGAGTGATCCGGTAGCAACCGGATTTCCATTGCTGCCGTAGATATACGGAAAAAAAAGTACGGATGTGCTTTTTGTATTCATTACATGGTTGTTAATAACCTCCCATGATGGTGGTCCTCCAAGATTGAAGACACGCTGGACCCACCACTCGAGATTACTCGCCGAGGTAGGACTGCCCTCATGTATCATCCACTGCCCGGGGATGCAGTGAGACTGCACCGCCAGCGTATCCCAGGAATCAGCGAAGATTTCCGGCCGTGTGGTGGTTGCGGTGGCGATATTCCACGTACCGCCGACAAGGCTCATGTCGCGGTCCGTCCGAATCGCGCAGGCGATCGCTGCCGCATTCACATCGAAAAGGCCCGCTACTACCGGGGTACCTTGACGCAGCCCCGTTGCTTCCGCAACGTCCCGACGTACTGTACCCACGACTTCGTGCGAGGCTACCGCCGAGGGTAGAGCACTTTTCAGTTCTGGCACGCCGAAGTACTTCAATACATCCGAGTCAACCTCGTTATTGTCCGTGCCGTAGAAACCGCTCGCAGTAGCAGCGGTAAAGTCAGTTGCAACTACGCCGGTAAGCATGCAGTTGATGAAGTCTTTTGCAAAAAGCACCTGATCGATACGTCTAAAACGCTCCGGTTGTGCCCTTTTCATCCAGGCCATCATCGCTGATGAATGAGACGGCCATAGTGGTTGTGTAACCCGGGGAAGGATTGATTTCCGGTATTCCGCGGACGCACCCATTTCTGCAGCAAGACGAGCTGCACGGCTGTCGTTGGAAACAATACCAACGGAAGGCCACTGCTCACCCTTGAAGCGGAGATATGCACCCTTGCCGTGGCCTGTGCAAGCAACATATTCGATCGATGCCCCATCTATACCGGCAGATTCACACGCACCTGCGATGACACCCAGAACACTATGCCATGTGCCGGCAAGATCCCTCTCGACCTTACCTGGTTCGTCCGTTACAACCGGCGTATTCGCCCCCGCCGATCCTACTACGGTACCACTAGTATCAAGAACGGATGCTTTTACCGCCGTACCACCGATGTCGATCCCCAGACAGTGCTTCATCGTCTCATAACCTCTTAACATCATTTAAACTTCGCTGGTCGGTTTTGTCAACAAAACTGGATTCGCCGGTCAGGGCTTGCGCACATAAACATGCTATTTGAAGAAGGAAGAATACCCTAAACCGAATTATGCTCGCATGCCCTATACTGACTTCGGTAGACACGTATACTTGAATGATCCGTGTGCGGAACAAGGAAACAATGCAGCAGAAGAAACGATCGTACTGGCTGGCTCAGGAATAGGATTCGCGCTTGTAGCCGCGCCTGTACTCCTGCTGATTCATGAAGCCCTTGTACCGGTGATTACCGTCCGCTGTGGAGCGTATCCATTCCGTACAACCGCCTTCAGCTCACCTTCGGTGAGTGAATCAACGTTACTGATTGAGGTGGTCTGCAACTTCGGCTTCCAGGGCGCGTTGAAGCAACGATCGAGCTCCTTCTCGAGCAATTTCTCGGATCACTTCATCGATTGTCCCGATGGATTGCGATTCCGGCCATGGTGGGATAGTCTGGATGTGGGGCATACGAAACTCCTTCCGATGATTTTGTCGTTATTAGAATGGTATGCCCTCTTTCTTGTTCTATCCACCGACTTCTGAAGTACCGCGATCCGCGTGGCTCGCGCCTCAGGTGCTTCAGCCGCCGGCGCTGCCTGTCTGCTATTGCGCGATCGCCTACGTATCATACTTGAAAAATGGAAGACAGTCTTCCATTTTTCAAGCAGAATACAGAGGGACGCGGTCACAACTGCCGCAAACCCGCCGCCAGCGTGGTATTTCCACAACCGCGCACGCCGCGTATGATACCCGATAACATGAGCTCAAGCAAAACAGCCGTTTGCCACCAGAAGCCGCCACTGATCCGCGCTGCGGATCCCCACAGCCGGGATGCCTCGGCGGTAGCGGCTATCTACAACCACTACGTTACCAGCAGTATAATCACCTTCGAGGAGCACCCGATTTCTCCCGCCGAAGCACGTCGCCGTATTACCACGGTAAACGAGGCTGGACTGCCGTGGTTGGTCGCTGAGAGCGACGGCGCTATAGTCGGCTACGCGTACGCCGCAGGCTGGAAACCGCGTCCGGCCTACCGCCACTCCAGCGAGGTTTCGGTCTACGTGGCTCCGGCGCACCAGAGCAAGGGGCTCGGGTCGGCACTCTACGGCCGGCTGCTTCCCGAGTTGGAGCGCAGCGGAATCCACGTCGCGCTCAGCGGAATAGCGCTGCCCAATCCTGCCAGTGTTGCGCTGCACGAGCGCCACGGGTTCTGTAAGGTAGCCCAGCTATGCGAGGTCGGCTTCAAATTCGGTCGCTGGATCGATGTCGGGTACTGGCAACTGACGTTTAGCTCCTCGGGCAGCCTGCACTGACCCGCAACGCGGGCCACAACCGCGCCGCCGCCGCAGACCAGCCGTGCCCCAGTTACAAGAGTTTACAGCGGCACCCGTGACGTAGTACCGTAGCAGAGTAGACAGGGAATGACACGTAGATGGAAGCACCGGCGATAGCACACATCGCACTCCTGTTCATCCCGTTGATACTTGGCGCCGGCGTCGGCGTCACACTGCTTCTCATGCGCGTGGTGCGTCTGGCGCGGTTCCCCGGCTTCGGTGTGCGGTTTGACTCCTGGTTCGGCTTTGTGCCGCGCTGGCTGCAGCTGCTCGGCTGGCTGTTCGCGCTGGGCTTTGCGCTGGTTCCCGCGCTCGTCGGGGTGTCGCTGCTGCTCCCCGAACGCGCCACAGAACTGGAGCCGCCGCGGCAACAGCGGCCGCCGCCGGACGGCGCCGCGCCCCAGGCAACCGCCACGCCGCAGGCGCCGGCAGCTTCCGGCGCACCACCGCCGATCAAGCGTGACAGGGCGGCAGTCACCGCGGTTCCCAGCCGGCCTGACGCATCCGAAGCGCCGACCGCGCCTGAGGCCTACCGTGATCTGGTGCCACTGGACATCGACGAACACGGCTACCGACACACCCGGCAAATCACTCCAGAGCAGGTGCGCGAGGGAAACTGGCCGGAAGCGATCGATTCGGTCGATGTGCTCTTCGTTCACGCCCATCCCGACGACGAGAGCCTCGATTTCGCGCTGCTGATGGCAGCGCTCGCGCGTAGCGGGCTGCGCATTGCAACCCTGCTGCTGACAGACGGCGAGTCCGGGCTGGATCGCTACCCGCGCCGCAGCGAACACCCGGGCTACGAATCCAGGCTGCTTAGCGGAGAAGCGCTGCGCG